>CAIYRJ010000162.1 GCA_903928615.1 uncultured Actinomycetes bacterium
ATCGAGTGGGAGTAGTCCTCACGCGAGGTCGTGCCGGTTCGGGTCCCACGATCGAGTGGGAGTAGTCCTCACGCGAGGTCGTGCCGGTTCGGGTCCCACCATCGAGTGGGAGTAGTCCTCACACGAGGTCGGGTTCCTACGCGAGGTCGCCGGAACTAGGCGGCGGCGCGCTCGGAGCCGAGGACGCTCTCGATGCGCTCGATCTGCTCGCGCGAGAGGTCGGCGCTGACGATGCGCTCCGCGAGCTCCTTCGAGTGCTCGTCGCCGCGCAGCGTCTCCTGGCGCAGGGCCTCGCGATCAGCCTTCGCCGTGTGGTGCCAGCAGAAGTTGCTGGTCATGTACGGCGTCTGCCGGCAGCGCTTTCCGTGGGCGGCGACGGCCTGGCAGCGATTGATGGTGAGGCGGGAGTCGTGCATCGGAGCTCCGGATGGGCGCGGCGGTGGACGAAATCTGGTGACTTCGTGAAGTGCTGTGCAAAGTACCGTACAGCGTAAGGCAGCACAAGTGGCACCGCATGGCGCCATCGACGCCCTCCGTGCCGACGCCGCTTGCGGGAGGGGGCCGGTTTCCCTAGCCTTCGCCGTCGTTCACGGGCGGAGCCGCTTCCGCCTGCCCATGCATCGGAGGACCGTGCCCACCGCCCACCTCACCAAGACGACGAAGAGCGCGAAGCCCGGCGACGTTGACCGCCGCTGGTACATCGTGGACGCCGAGGGGCAGAACCTCGGCCGCCTCGCCTCCGTCATCGCCGAGACACTCCGCGGCAAGCGGTCGCCCTTCTACACACCCCACACCGACTGCGGTGACTTCGTGGTGGTCGTCAACGCCGACAAGATCGCCGTCACGGGCCAGAAGATGGACAAGAAGCTCTACTGGCGCCACTCGGGGTACCCCGGCGGCATCCGCAAGCGCACCCTGCGCGAGCAGCTCGAGCGCCGCCCGGAGGAGGTCATCCGCATGGCGGTGCGCGGCATGCTCCCGAAGAACTCCCTCGGCCGGAAGCAGTTGCTGAAGATGAAGGTGTACGCCGGTCCCGAGCACCCGCACGAGGCGCAGAACCCGGAGCCGCTGCGGCTCGAGAGGAAGGTCACCGCATGAGCACGTCCCCGGTCCGCATCCAGGCCACCGGCAAGCGCAAGACGTCGGTCGCCCGCATCATCCTCGAGCCCGGTGACGGCACGATCACGTGCAATGGCCGCCCGATCGACGACTTCTTCGGTCGCAAGGTGCTCGTCACCGAGGCGAAGTCGCCGCTGGTCATCGCCGGCGTCGAGGGCCAGTTCAACGTGAAGGCCCGCCTCACCGGCGGCGGCATCTCCGGCCAGGCCGGCGCCCTGCGCCACGCCGTGGCCCGCGCCCTCGTCGACATGGACGAGAACCTGCGCCCCGAGCTCAAGCGCGAGGGCTTCCTCACGCGTGACGCGCGTGAGAAGGAGCGCAAGAAGGCGGGCCTCAAGGGCGCCCGCAAGCGTCCCCAGTTCTCGAAGCGCTGAGCGGGCAGGCGCCCCCGGCCCGGAGGCTCTTCGGGACGGACGGCGTCCGCGGGGTCGCGAACGCCGACCTCACCCCCGAGCTGGCCATGGTCATCGGCCGGGCGCTCGGGAATGCGTCCGGTGGAGGCGCCGTGCTGGTGGGCCAGGACACCCGCCGCAGCGGTCCCATGCTGGAGGCCGCCCTCGCCGCGGGGCTGGCGTCGGCAGGCGCTGAGGTGGTGCTGGGCGGCGTGATGCCCACGCCGGCGGTCGCCGAGTTGGTGGCCAGGGACGGCGCCTTCGCGGCGGGCGCCGTGATCAGCGCCTCGCACAACCCCTTCGGCGACAACGGCATCAAGCTCTTCGGACCGGATGGCTTCAAGCTGCCGGATGACGAGGAGGCCGCGCTCGAGGCCTCGATGAGCGATCTCATGGCGTCCGGCGACGCGGGCGCGGCGCGTCCCACCGGTGCGGCCGTGGGCAGCATCACCCGTTGGGACTCCGCCGTCGAGGTGTACCGCGAGCGGCTCATCGAGCGCCTCGGGCTCGACCTGGCAGGCCAGCGCATCGTGATCGACTGCGCGAACGGCGCCACGGTCACCGCCGCGCCGCAGGTGCTGTCGGCGCTCGGCGCCGACGTGGTGTCCATCGGCATCGATCCCGACGGCGTGAACATCAACGAGGGCTGCGGCTCCACGCACCTCGAGGCGCTGCAGGCCGCCGTGGTGCAGCAGGGCGCAGGGCTCGGCCTCGCCTTCGATGGCGATGGCGACCGCGTGCTCGCCGTCGACTCCGCGGGCCAGGTGGTGGATGGTGACCAGATCCTGGCGATCCTCGCGATCTGGATGCGGCAGCGCGGCGAGCTGCCCGGACCGGCCGTGGTGACCACCACCATGACCAACCTCGGGTTCCGCCGGGCCATGGCCGACGAGGGCATCGAGGTGCGCTGGACCGACGTGGGCGATCGCTACGTGCTCGAGGAGATGCGCGCCCACGGGTTCGTGCTGGGCGGCGAGCAGAGCGGCCACCTCATCAACCTGGCTAGCGGCCCCACGGGCGATGGCCTGGCCGGAGGCCTCATGCTGCTCGCGGCGCTGGCCGAGCGGGGACAGTCACTGTCGGATGCCGCGGCCGTGATGACCCGCATGCCGCAGCGGCTGGTGAGCGTGCGCGTGCAGCGCAAGGACGACCTTCCCGACGCGAGCGACGTGTGGGACATGGTGCGCGCCGAGGAGCAGGTGCTCGGCGACGATGGCCGCATCGTGCTGCGGGCATCGGGCACCGAGCCCCTGGTGCGCGTGATGGTGGAGGCGCCGACGTCCGAGGAATGCGAGAGGATCGCCGCTGCCATCGCCGACGCGGCGGGCCGCGCGTGCGGCCTGGCCGAGGGAGGTCACTGACATGTGCGGCATCATCGGTTACGTGGGCGGGCGCCCCTGCGAGGAGCTCATCCTCGCGGGCCTGGAGCGCCTCGAGTACCGCGGATATGACTCCGCGGGCCTCGTGCTGCTCGGCGAGGATGGCTTCCAGACCGTGCGCGCGGTGGGCAACCTGGCCGAGCTGCGCAAGGCCGCGCATGCGGCCGGCACCGACGCGTCGCCGGCCGTCATGGGCATGGGCCACACCCGCTGGGCCACGCACGGCCGCGTGACCGAGGCCAACGCCCACCCGCACGCCGATGCATCCGGGCGCATCACCGTCGTGATGAACGGCATCGTCGAGAACTACGCACGGCTTCGCGCGGAGCTGCAGGACCAGGGCGTGGTGTTCCGCAGCGAGACCGACGCCGAGGTGATCCCGCACCTGATCGCGCGCCACTACGAGGGCGACCTCGTGGCCGCCATGCGCGCCGCGGTGTCCGAGCTCGAGGGGCACTTCACCATCGTGGCCGCCAGCGTGGCCGAGCCCGGCCGCCTCGTGGCGTACCGGCAGGAGACCCCGCTCGTGGTGGGCGTGGGGGAGGGCGAGCGCTTCGTGGCCTCGGCCATCCCGGCGTTCCTGCCCGAGACGCGCGACACGATCCTCGTGGAGTCGGGCGAGATCGTGGTGGTGGAGGCCGACTCGGTCACCATCCACGACGGCGACAAGGTGATCGCCCGCGAGGTCACGAGGATTGACTGGGATGAGGACGCCGCCGAGAAGGGCGGCTACGACACCTTCATGCTCAAGGAGATCCACGAGCAGCCCGCGGCACTGCGCGACACCATCGGCGACCGCCTGCGCACCGAGGGCGAGATCGACCTGCCCGGCCTGGGCCTCGACGAGGCCGCGCTCGCGCGCGTGGAGCGCGTGCACATCGTGGCCTGCGGCACGTCGTTCCACGCCGGCCTCGTGGGCCGCTACCTCATCGAGGACTGGGCGCAGGTGCCGGTGCACGTGGAGGTGGCGAGCGAGTACCGCTACCGCACCTGCCTCGCCGGCCCGGGCGACCTGGTGATCGGCATCACCCAGAGCGGCGAGACGGCCGACACCCTGGCCGCCATGCGCGTGGCCCGGGAGCGCGGCGCGCACGTGGTGGCGCTGACCAACATCATGGGCTCGCAGGCCGTGCGCGACGCCGACGGGGTCATCTACACCCGCGCCGGCCTCGAGATCGGCGTGGCGGCCACCAAGACGCACACCGCGCAGGTGGTGGCCCTGGCGCTGCTCGCGCTCAAGCTCGGGCGCGCGCGCCACGTGCTCTCCGCCGCCGGCGCGGCCGACCTCGGCGACGAACTCCACCGCCTTCCCGACCTGGTGCAGGAGTACCTCGACTCACCCGACGCCGCCCACGCCCTCGAGGTGGGCGAGAAGTACGCCGACAGGCCGTTCTTCCTCTACCTCGGTCGCCATGTGGGCATGCCGGTCTCGTACGAGGGCGCGCTGAAGCTCAAGGAGATCTCCTACGTGCCCACCGAGGCCTATCCGGCCGGCGAGATGAAGCACGGGCCCATCGCGCTGCTGGATGATGGCTCGCCGGTGGTCGTGGTGGCCACCGATGGCCATGTGTTCGACAAGGTCGTCTCGAATATCCAGGAGGTCCGCGCGCGCGGCGCGCAGGTGATCGCCGTGGCCACCACGGGGAATGAGGAGATCGCCACGCACGCGGACGACGTCATGTTCGTGCCGCGCACCCCGCCGCTCCTGGCGTCGGTGCTGGCCGTGGTGCCGCTGCAGCTGTTCGCGTATGCCGTGGCGCGGGCCCGCGGACTCAACGTCGACCAGCCGCGCAACCTCGCGAAGACGGTCACGGTGGAATGACCCCGCCCATGGGAACGGGCATCCTGGGCGTTGGCATCGACCTCATCGAGATCGATCGCATCGAGCGCGCCCTCGATCGCCACCCCCGTTTCGCCCAGCGGTGCTTCACGCCGGCCGAGGAGGCCTACTGCGCGTCCCGCAAGTACCCGCCGCAGCACTTCGCAGCCCGCTTCGCGGCCAAGGAGGCCGTCGGCAAGGCGTTGGGCATCGGAATGACCCGCTGGCACGAGGTGGAGGTCGTGCGCGGGCGCGGGGCACCCACGGCGATCCTCGCCGGCCGGTGCCTGCGACGGGCGGGCGACCTCGGCGTGGTCGAGGTGATGCTCTCGCTCACGCACTCGCGCGGGATGGCCGCTGCGGTGGCGATCCTGAGGGGCGCCTAGCCGCGTCAATAGGATGTCGGGCGTGCCGATGTTGCCCGGGATGCTCCCGCTGTTCGATGCCGCCTCCGTGCGGGACGCCGACGCGCGCGCGATCGCGGGCGGTATCCCGGGCGAGGTGCTCATGGAGGCGGCCGGGACCCTCGCCGCGCGCGAGGTGCTCCGGGCGTTCCCGCCGGGCTCGGCCGCGACGGTGCTCGTGGGCCCGGGCAACAACGGTGGCGACGGCATGGTGGTGGCCCGGCACCTGGCCGCCGCCGGCTGGGACGTGCGCGTGCAGGCCCCCGGGGCGCGCGAGCCGGGTACTCCCGACGGCGCCCTGATGACGGCGCGGGCCGCGGAGGCGGGGATTGGCGTCGGTGATGTGGACCTCGACGAACTGCGGGCCGGCGGGCGCGTGGTGGTGGACGCCCTGCTCGGCACCGGCACCACCGGGGCGCCGCGCGGCGGCGTGGCCGACGCCGTGGAGGCCGTGGTGGCCTCGGGTGCGCCCGTTGCCGCCCTGGACATGCCCACCGGCGTGGACGGCGACACCGGCGCGGCGCCGGGCCCCGCCATTCGTGCCGCCCTCCCCGTCACCTTCGCGGCCGAGAAGGTGGGCCTGCGTGTGGCGCCCGGCCGGGAGCTCGCGGGGCGCGTGGTGGTGGCGGACATCGGCATCCCACGCGACATCCGGCCCGAGCCCGCCGCGTGGCTGGCCACCGACGGCGTCATCGCCGCCATCCCGCCCCGCTCCGCCGCCGGCGACAAGTACGCGGCCGGGGGCGTGCTGGCCATCGCCGGCGCGCCGGGCATGAGCGGCGCCGCGCGCCTGTGCACGCGTGCCGCACTTCGCGCCGGCGCGGGCATCGTGGCGGCGTGCGTGCCGGCGGGCGTGCGCGCCGAGGTGGCCATCGGCACGCCGGAGGTGATGGTGACGGGCGTTCCGGGTGATGTCGGCATGTCGGTGGACGCCCTGGACGCCATCATGCACCAGGCCGCGCGCGTCGGCGCCGTGGTGCTGGGCCCGGGGCTGGGCCGCGAGCCGGGCACCACGTCGCTCGTCCGCGCCGTGCTCGCGGGCGTCGCGCTCCCCATGGTGCTCGACGCGGATGGGCTGTGGCACCTGGGCGACGACCTCGCGGCGCTGCGCGAGCGGCCCGCCCCCACGGTGATCACGCCGCATGCGGGGGAGGCCGCGCGCCTGCTCGGCACCACGCGTGACGAGGTGGAGGCGGGGCGCCTCGCCTCCGCCCGTGAGCTGTGTGATCGATCCGGCGCCGTGGCCCTGCTCAAGGGGCCCGGCACCATCATCTGCGCGCCGGGTGCGCTGCCGGTGGTGATTGAGGGCGGCACCTCGGCGCTGTCCACCGCGGGGTCGGGCGACGTGCTCTCGGGCGTCATCGCGGCACTGCTCGCGCGTGGCATGGACGCCGGCGATGCGGCCAGGTGCGCCGCCGCGCTGCACGCCCGTGCGGGCGTGCTGGCCGGCCGCGGTGACGGCACGATCGCGAGTGACATCATCGAGGCGCTGCCCGAGGCCCTTGCCACGGCCGCTGCATCCGGGGGTGCCACATGAGCGAGGCCCGCTCCACCGCGGTTATCGACCTTCAGGCCCTGCGCCACAACGCGGCGCGCCTCGCGCGCGCGGCCGGTGGCGCCGAGCTCATGGCCGTGGTCAAGGCCAACGGGTACGGCCACGGGGCTGTCGACTGCGCATTCGCCGCGCTCGACGGCGGTGCGGGCAGCCTGGCGGTGGCGAGCGTGGAGGAGGCCGAGGAGCTCCGGCTCGGCGGCCTCACCGCGCGCATCCTCATCATGAGCCCCCTGGCGGGGGCGGGCTTCACCCGCGCCCTCGCCGCGGGCTGCGAGGTGGTGGTGGGTGATGGCGATGGGGTGGAGGGCATCACGGCGGCTGCCACCCCGGACCGCCCTGCCCGCGTGCACGTGGAGGTCGATACCGGAATGGGGCGCCTTGGCGTGGCGCCGGACGACGCCATGCAGCTGGCCGAGGCCGCCGCCGCGGGGGGCGCAGAGGTGGTGGGGCTCATGACGCACTTCGCCACGGCGGACGAGCGCGAGGGTCCCGAGGCCGGCTTCATGCGCGAGCAGCTCGTGCGCTTCCGGCAGCTCATCCCGGCATTCCGGGACCGCTTCCCCGGCATCCAGGTGCATGCGGCCAACAGCGCGGCCACCCTGCGCGACCCGGACGCCGCATTCGACATGGTGCGGTGCGGCATCGCGCTCTACGGCTGCTCGCCCTTCGGCGGGGATGCCTCGGACGACGACCTGGTGCCCGTGATGACCTGGCGCTCGCGCCTCGCCACGGTGAAGGCCTTCACCTCGCGCATGAGCGCGGGCTACGGGCGCACCTGGCGGGCATCGCGCGGCACCTGGGTGGGCATCGTTCCGGTGGGCTATGCCGACGGCTTCTCGCGTGACCTGTCGAACAACGACGAGGTGCTCGTGGGCGGCCGCCGCGTGCCGGTGGTCGGCACGGTCTCGATGGACCTCATCGCGGTCGACCTCGGGCCCGAAGCCGAGGAACGCGGCGGCGAGGAGGTCGTCATCCTCGGGCGCCAGGGCACCGAGCGCATCACCGCCGAGGAGGTCGCCCGCCGTCGCGCGTCCATCTCGTATGAGGTCACGTGCGCCGTGAGCCCGCGCGTGGCGCGGATCACCACGGGGTGAGCGGCCGGCTCGACCCCGCCCTGCTCACCGCCCCGCTGGCGGCGCTCACGGCGCCCGCATGGGTGGTGGGGGGAGGCCTGCGCGACGCCCTGCTCGGCCGCCCGGTGGCCGACCTCGACGTCATCACCCGGGGCGATGCCGATGCCGAGGCGGCGGCGCTCGCCCGCGCGCATGGCGCCGCGCGCTTCCCGCTCTCGCGCGCGTTCGGCGCGTGGCGCGTGAGCGGGGGAGGGCTCGGGTGCCAGGTGGACATCATGCCCGTGCTGGGCGATGGGCTCGACGACGACCTCTCGCGGCGCGACTTCACGATCAACGCCCTCGCGCTCGAGGTGGGCGGCGACGGGGCGGTGATCGACCGCCACGGCGGCCTCGCAGACCTCGACGCGGGGCGCATGGCCTTGGTGACCCCCGGGGCGCTGGCCGACGACCCGGTGCGCGTGCTGCGCCTCGCGCGCATCGCCGATGCGCTCGACTTCACGATCGACCCGGGCGCGGCCACCGCGGCCCGCGCCGCCGCCCCGGCCCTGGCCGACGTGCCCGGCGAGCGGGCGATGGAGGAGTTCGCCCGCATCATCACCTCGGCCGGCCCCGGGAGCGCGATCCGCGCTCTCGACGACCTCGGGGGCCTCGGCGGGCTCATCCCCGAGCTCGACGACTGCCGCGGAGTGGACCAGAGCGAATACCACCACCTGGACGTGCTCGGGCACACCTTCGCGGTGCTCGACAACGTGGTG
>CAIYRJ010000163.1 GCA_903928615.1 uncultured Actinomycetes bacterium
CACCCAGGGCAGCCGCAAGATCAAGGAGATGATCCTCGCGGACGACTACGACGGCGCGCTGGCCGTGGCCCGCGAGCAGGTGGAGTTCGGCGCGCACGTGCTGGACGTCTGCGTGGCGCTGACCGAGCGCACCGACGAGGCCGAGCAGCTGGCCATCCTCACCAAGAAGCTGGCCATGGGGGTCGAGGCCCCCCTGATGATCGACAGCACCGAGGCCGACGCCGTCGAGGCGGCGCTGGCCGCGTACCCCGGCCGGGCCATCGTCAACTCCATCAACATGGAGAACGGCCGGGTGAAGATCGACCAGGTCGTGCCGATCGTGAAGAAGCACGGCGCGGCCGTGGTGGCGCTGACGATCGACGACGAGATCGGCATGGCCAAGACCCCCGAGGCCAAGCTGGGCGTGGCGACGAAGATCCACGACATCGTGGTGGGCGAGTACGGACTGCCGCCGGAGAGCCTCATCTTCGACGCCCTCACCTTCACGCTGGCCACCGGCGAGGAGGAGTACCGGGAGTCGGGCAAGGCCACGATCGAGGGCATCCGCCTGATCAAGGAGAACCTGCCGGGCGTCTACACGAGCCTCGGCGTGAGCAACGTGTCGTTCGGCCTGGCGCCGGCAGCCCGCGCCACGCTCAACAGCGTGTTCCTGGCCCGCGCGGTGGAGGCCGGCCTCGACCTCGCGATGATCAACCCCACGCACAACCGGCCGCTCGGGGAGATCCCCGCCGACGAGGTGGAGCTGGCCGACGACCTCATCTTCGCCCGGCGCGACGATGCCCTCCCCCGCTTCATCGCCAAGTACGAGGGCGTGGAGGAGCAGGAGGCACCCGATCCCACTGCGCGATTCGAGGGCATGCCGCCCGACGAGATCATCTTCGAGCGCATCCTGCACCGGGTGCCCGAGGGCGTGGAGTCCGACGTGGACGCCGCGCTCGACGAGCGCGGGGCGCGCGCCAACGACGAGGCCATCGAGGTGCTCAACGAGGTGCTGCTGCCCGCCATGAAGGAGGTGGGCGACCGCTTCGGCCGGGGTGAGCTGATCCTCCCCTACGTGCTGCAGAGCGCCGAGGTGATGAAGAAGAGCGTGGCCCACATCGAGCAGTACCTCGACCAGGTCGAGGGGTACACCAAGGGCACGGTCATCATGGCCACGGTGTACGGCGACGTGCACGACATCGGCAAGAACCTCGTGGGCACGATCCTCAAGAACAACGGCTACACGGTGCACGACCTCGGCCGGCAGGTGCCGGTGACGGCCATCATCGACGCCGCGGTGGAGCACAACGCCGATGTCATCGGCGTGTCGGCGCTGCTCGTGAGCACCAGCAAGCAGATGCCGCTGCTCATCCAGGAGCTCGCCGCGCGCGGCATGGACTACCCGGTGCTCATCGGCGGGGCGGCGATCAACCGCCAGTTCGGGCGGCGCACGCTGTTCCTCGAGGACGGCGAGCCGTACGCCGGCGGGGTGTTCTACTGCAAGGACGCCTTCGACGGGCTGGCCGCGGTCGACCGCCTGCAGGATCCCGACGACCGCCCGGTGTTCCTGCAGGAGCGCCTCGACGAGGCCCGCGAGAGCGACGAGAAGGTGGCCGAGGCCAAGGCGCGCCCGCGCCCGGCGGCCGAGCCGGTGGTGCTCGACGACGCGCCCGTTCCCGAGCCGCCGTTCTGGGGCGCCGTGCGCGTGACCGACTTCGACGTGGACGAGATGTTCGCGCGCATGGACGAGAAGTCGCTCTACAAGATGTCGTGGGGCGGACGCGGCCAGGACGACGCCGAGTTCGAGCGCATCGTGGCCGAGGAGTTCCTGCCGCGGCGCAGGGAGATGGAGAAGCGCTCGATCGAGGACGGCTGGATCGTGCCGCGCGCCACCTACGGGTACTTCCCCGCGAACCGCGACGGCGACGCCGTGGTGATCTTCGACCCCGAGACCGGCGACGAGGCCGCGCGCTTCGAGTTCCCGCGCCAGGACGAGGGCCGGCTGCTCTGCCTGGCCGACTACCTGCGCCCGGTGGAGGACGGCGTGCGCGACGTGATCGCCCTGCAGGCCGTGACCGTGGGCCAGGAGGCCACCGAGTACCTCGACCGACTGCAGGCCGAGGAGGAGTACACCGAGGCCTACTTCGCCCACGGGCTGGCCGTGGAGGCGGCCGAGGGCATGGCCGATCTGGTGCACGCGCGCATCAAGCGCGAGCTGGGCCTGGGCACCGACCAGGGTCGGCGCTACTCATGGGGCTACCCGGCCTGCCCGGACATCGAGCAGCACGTCGACGTGCTGCGCCTGCTCGCGCCCCACCCCGACGAGATGGGCATGGGCCTCACCAGCGCCTTCCAGCTCACGCCCGAGCAGAGCACCGCGGCGATCATCATGCACCACCCGCAGGCCACGTACTTCTCGGCCCGCCGCCGCAACCGCCTGCCCGAGAGCGCCTAGCCCCCGAACCCCGGTGTCAGGCACTTAACCGAGCGTCGCGCAAGGCGCGCGGCTCGGTTAAGTGCCTGACACCGGGGTCAATCCGGGTCGCTCTGCTGCTTCGACAGCCAGAGGCGGGCCATGCGCGTGCCCTCGCACATGGCCTCGAGCTTCGCCTCCACGATGTCCTCGGGCACGGTGGAGAGGTCGGGCGCCGCCACCCAGATGCTCGACGCCTGGCCTCCGCGGGCCGCGGCCAGCACCTCGCGAGCGACGTCGTTGGCGTTCTCGGCCGGGGCGTCGGCGCTGATCGGCACCACCATGGCCTCGTCCACCGTGAAGGCGTAGGCGCCGGAGGGCACCGGGTCGTCGGTGGCCACGATGCGCGCGCCGGCCTCCACCAGGAGTTCCACCGAGGCGTCGCCCGGCCAGGCCATCACGGGCCGGAAGGGCACGGCCACGGCGGCGGTGGCAACGGCCACGGG
>CAIYRJ010000164.1 GCA_903928615.1 uncultured Actinomycetes bacterium
GCAGGGCCCGTGGCGCGCGGGGACGGTGACGGCCGCGCAGAGCATCCTCGCCACCGGCACCACCCGCCTGCTCGGCAACCTCACGGCATCCGGCGACGTGGACCTCGGCGCCGTGGAGGTGGGCGGCTACGGGGTGCTCCGCACCATCACCAGCCCCGGCATCACCGTGGGCGCGGTGACGGGCGGGTTCAGCGCGTGCGGCGGCGGGCCGGACGTCATCGGCATGTGCCACGTGGACGCCCAGGCGCCGGCTTCCGGCGGGGTGATCACCTTCGACGGGGATGTGACCATCGCCGGCGAGGTGCGCGACATCGACACGCTCGAGGTGACCGGTGCCACCCGCCTATGGGACGACATCACCTCGCCGGTCGGCACGGCGACGTTCCACGGCGCGCTGACCATCGGAGGGTCCGCCACCCGCCGCATCACCACGGCGGTACTGGAGACCCTTGGCGGGCTGGGACAGGATCTCGCACCATGCGGTATCGGCAAGATCTATGCATGCGCGGGAATGGGCATGCTGACGCCGCCGGTGCCCACCACCGCCCTGGTGGTGGACGCCCTGTGGGTGAACGCGTTCACCGCCTACATGCCGGCATCCATCACGGCGCTGCAGCGGGTGCTCACGCCGCCCACCGGCACCCGTACCTCATCGATCCAGTCGGGGGGCATGCTCGACCTGCGCGGCGGGGTGACCGTGAATGAAGGCGGGTCGCTCGTCCTGGCCGGCGCCCCGACGATCCTCGCAGGCGCGGCGCCCGGCCCGGCCGCCGGGTCGGTCGGGCCGTCGGTCGGCACAGGTCCATGCACCCCGGGTCCGCTCCAGGTGATCGGCGACTGGCGGCTCACTGCGCCCATCGAATGCCTGTCCACGCTCGCGACCGCCGATGGCACGACCACCCTCGGCGCCGACGTCACAACCCAGGCCCAGCAGTCCTACGCCGGTCCGGTGGTGCTCGCCGTCGGAACCGGCACGCGCACCCTGGCAGCCGGGGGCGGCACCGACGTGGCGTTCAACGGCGGGTCGGTATCCGCGGCATGGGACCCCGCTGCAGGCGAGGTGGAGTCCTACACCGCCACCCTCGCACCGCATGGGCACCGCTGCACCGCACCTGGGAGCGCGACCGCATGCTCCTTCGGTGGCATCGGGCCGGCACCCGTCGTGACGGCCACCGTGGCCGCCACCCCGGCGGCCGCGAAGCCCGCGGCGGGATCGGCGGCCACGACGAGGCCCGCGGCGGCGGCACGGGAGACCACGCGGCGGGTGGCACGGGGGTCCCGCACCCGTCTCACCGCCCTCATCACCCCACCGGCATCACGCGGCACGCGGCGGTGGTCGGAGTCCGGGCCATGCACCATCTCCGGCGCGCGCCTGGTGGCCCCCCGGCGCCGGGCCACCTGCATGCTCACCCTGCGGGTCGCGCGCTACCGCGGCACCCCCGCATGGAGCGGCCGGGCCACCGTCGTCGTGAGATAGCCCCTCAGGGGCCGAGGAACTCGGTAACCGCGTTGGCCACGATGCGCGCGCCCGCGGTGTCGAGGTGCACGCCGTCGGGCGAGAGCAGGTAACCGGCGCGCTGGGCGATGTCGTCGTAGGAGCGCCCCAGGGTGAAGTGCTCCACCAGCGACTCCAGGCCGGGGCGCCAGGAACCGGTCCAGGCGGGCCCCTCCTCCCTGCCGCTTCCCACGATCACCTCGGCCATGCGCTCGTGCACCGGCAGGTATGACGCCCCGGTGGCGTCGGTGACCTCGCGGATCACCTCGTTGAACCGGCGCACGGCGTCGTTGGGCGGGGCGTCGAGGTCCTGCCCGAGCGGGGGCAGCGAGCACAC
>CAIYRJ010000165.1 GCA_903928615.1 uncultured Actinomycetes bacterium
CCGCGCGCAGGCCCTCGGCCACCCACTCCCCCATCTCCATGGTGCCACCGTGACGCGATCCCACCACCACCAGCGCCCGCATGGTCAGTCCTCCCCCACGATGGCCAGGCCCTTGGCCCGGCGCTCGAGTTCCGCGCGCATGAAGGGATCGAGTGCGCCGTCGAACACCGCCTGGGTGTTGCCGGTCTCGTGGCCGGTGCGGAGGTCCTTCACCATCGAGTACGGGTGGATCACGTACGAGCGGATCTGGCTGCCGAATCCGATGGTCATGCTCTCGCCGCGCTCGCGGGCGGCCTCCTCCTCGCGACGCTGCAGCTCGAGCTCGAGCAGCCGCGAGCGCAGCATGTTCATCGCGGTGGCGCGGTTCTGGGTCTGCGATCGCTCGTTCTGGCACTGCACCACCACGCCGGTGGGAAGGTGCGTGATGCGCACGGCGGAGTCGGTCTTGTTCACGTGCTGGCCGCCGGCGCCGCTCGCGCGATAGGTGTCGATGCGGATGTCCTTGTCCTCGATCTCCACCTCGGCCTCGTCGGTGACCAGCGGCGCCACCTGCACGGCCGCGAACGAGGTCTGCCGGCGGTTGGCAGAGTCGAACGGCGAGAGGCGCACCAGGCGGTGCACGCCGCGCTCGGCGCTCATCAGCCCGTAGGCGTTCGTGCCCTCCAGCGTGAACGTGGCGCTCTTGATACCGGCCTCCTGGCCATCCTGGCGGTCCTGCACCGTGGCGGAGAACCCCCGGTCCTCGGCCCAGCGCAGGTACATGCGCAGCAGCATCTCGGCCCAGTCCTGGGCGTCGGTGCCGCCCTCGCCCGACTGGATGGTGACCACCGCGTCGCCGGCATCGTGCTCGCCGCCGAACAGGCGGGATTCCTCGAGCACGAACAGGCGGTCCTCGGCGCGGGCCAGGCCGTCGGTGATCTCCTGGGTGAACTCATCGGTGAGCGTGCCCGCGCGCTCCTCCTCCCGGGCCATCGCGGCGAGCTCCCCCAGGTCGGAGACGTCCTCCGACAGCGAGCGGTACTCGGTGAGGCGCTGCGCCTGGCGGGCGTGCTCGGCGGACACCTTCGCGGCCCGCTCCTGGTCATCCCAGAAGTCGCCCGCGCCCATGAGCTGCTCGAGCTCGGCCACGCGGGCCTCGAGCGCCTCGGGGTCGAGGTAGTCGCCCAGCAGCTGCACGCGCTCGGAGAGGCGGCCCGCCTGCTGGGCCAGTGCGTCGGGATCGGTGCTCATGCGCGCCCCGGGCCTACGCGGCGCCGTGGCACTTCTTGTACTTCTTGCCCGAGCCGCAGGGGCACGGGTCGTTGCGCCCAATGCGGTCCTCGTCGTCGATGACCACGGTCTCGACCACCCCCGGGAGCGGCGCCTCCACGGCGGCCTCCTCCTGGAAGTGCGCGGGCTCGGTGGCCTCGAAGGCCACCTCGTCGGGCGATTCGATGACACCGTCGGCGAGGCCCGCGAAGCCCTGCACCGGATCGTCCTGCGCGGTGTAGGTGATGCCGTCCACCGGCGCGGCCTCCACGGGCTCGGGCGGCGCCTCGAGCTCCACGTGGAACATGTACCGCACGAACTCGCGGGTGACGTTCTCCATCATCTCGTCGAACATCTGGTGC
>CAIYRJ010000166.1 GCA_903928615.1 uncultured Actinomycetes bacterium
ATGTCCCCGAGGTCGAGCTCGGAGGCCACGCCCGCCACTCGCGCGGCGTGGTGCTGCTCGGGCAGGCCGATCGCGCGCAGGGCCACGGCGATCTCGTCGGCCACGCGCTCGGTGAGCAGGTGGCGGCCGGGATCCTGGGGCACCATGCCGAGCCGCGGGAAGCGCGCCTCGGGCGCCATCCGCTCGACCTCAGCGTGGGCGAGCGCGAGCGCGTGGCCCTGGCGGCCATCCTCGTGGCCGACCCCCGCGTACTGGTGCTCGACGAGCCCACCCGCGGCATGGACCCCGATCGCAAGCGCGCCCTCGCGCGCATCATTCGCGCGCGGGCGGCCGCGGGGGCCGCGGTGCTCGTGGCCACCCACGACGGGCCGTTCGCGGTGGCGGCCGCCGATGAGGTGCTCGAGATGGTGGCGGGGGACGCCGTGCCCACGGGCCTGCCGCCCACCGCGCTGCTGGCGGCGTGAGCACATGAGCGCGGCCGCCGTGGTGATCCTCGCCAGCGTGGCGATCCTGCTGCTCGGATGGACGGCATGGGAGCGCGGGTCGGCGGGACCGAAGATGCTGGCGCTCACCGCGACCCTCGGCGCGGCCACGGCCGCCGGCCGGGTGCTGTTCGCGGCGGTGCCATCGGTGAAGCCGGTCACCACCATGTGCCTCGTGACGGGCGCTGCGCTCGGGGCGCGCGCGGGCATGGCCGTGGGCGCCCTCGCCGCACTCATCTCCAACGCCTTCCTCGGCCAGGGACCCTGGACCCCCGCGCAGATGCTGCTCTGGGGCGCGGTGGGCGCGAGCGGCGCGCTCTTCCGCCCGGCCACGCGCACCCGTCTTGGCCTCGCCTGCGTCGCGGGTGCATGGGGCTTCGGATTCGGGTGGATGATGAACCTCTGGTACCTCGCCACGTTCGGGCCGGAGGTCTCGTGGGCGGCCTTCATCACCGTGTGCATCGCCAGCGCGTGGTTCGACATCGCCGCGGCCGTCGGCAACGTGGTGTTCGCGCTGATCATCGGGCCGGCGCTCTACCGCCTGCTCTCGCGGTACGCCGCCCGCGTGAAGGTGACCAGCGCACCCGCGCCGAACGCCGCGGCGCCCTAGCTCCCCGCCTGGCTCCCGGACATCTCCCGGGCCAGCGCCCTCAGCGCCGCATGCGCCGCGGCGGCGCGCCCCGCGGCCTCGCGTCCCCATTCCCGTGCGCCGGCGACCTCCTCGCCGCAGGCGGCGGCCATGGCCTCGGTCTCGCCGGGAGCCGACGAGCCGCGCTGCAGCCGGGTGTCGGCGGCGGCCTCGGGGTCGAGCGCGGATGCGATCAGCGCGGCGTCAACGTGGAGCGCGATGCCGTCGCTGGCCATCGCGGCCTCGGCGAGCACCTCGGGCGTGAGGGCCGACTCATCCAGCCCCTGGTCCACGAGCACCTTCACCGCGCGACCCACCACGTGGTGCGCGGTGCGGTAGTCGAGGCCCGCCTCCTGCGCGAGCACGTCGGCCAGGTCGGCGGCGGTGATGAACCCGCGGCGCGCGCCCTCGGCGGCCCGGCTGGCGTCGAGCTCGAGCCCGGCCACCACGGCGGCCATCAGCCGGGTGCTCGCCACGACCTCGTCGAGGGCCCGCGGCACCACGGTATTGAGCACGTGGAAGTGGTCGGTGCGGGCCGACCCCGTGTGCAGCGCGGTGAGGGCACCGGCGAGGTCACCCGCGGCGGTGCCGGCCGTCGCGCGCACCACGGCCAGCGCGTAGGGGTTCTTCTTCTGCGGCATCAGCGCGCTCGCGCGGCTGTGCTCGTCGGCCAGGGTGGCGATGGCGAACTCCTGGCTCGCGAGGATCTCCAGGTCCTGCGCGAGCTGCGACTGATGGGCGGCGGTGATGGCGGCGGCCGAGAGCAGCGACGCGTACGGGTCCCACTGCCACATGGCGTCCTTCACGTGGGGCACCACCCCCGCCGCGCCGAGCAGCTCGGCCAGGCGGTCGCGGTCGAGGGGCCAGCGCGACCCCGCGCTTCCGCCGGCGCCGGCCACCGAGAGGTCGAGCGCCGCGTGGATCGCCCGCAGGCGCTGGGCGTCGCGCAGCACCGGGTAGGCGTGCGCCAGCACGATGTGGCCGAGGCGCGTGGGCTGGGCCGGCTGCAGGTAGGTGTAGTCCGCGGCGAGGTCGCTCGCGTGCCGGGCGGCGAGGTCCACCAGCGCCCCGGCCAGGTCGATGCAGGCGTCATGCAGGTCGCGCGCGGCGTCGCGGGCCACGAGGCGCAGCGCCACGCGGAAGGCCTCGCGTCGCGGCCTGCCCGCCGAGAGCCACCCGGCGGCCTCGGTGCCCACCCGCTGCTTCAGCTGGTGCTCGCGGCTGTTGAACGCATCGCCGATCGCGGGGTCCCACGGGAACTCCGCGCCCGGGATGGCGTCGAGCTCGAGGAGGCCCGCGAGCAGCGCGCGCGCCTGGTCATCCGGAATGGCCCCGGCCTCGGCCAGCGCCACGGCATGCGCCAGGTCGGACGTGCTCAGGCCGTCGGCAAGGCGGGGCCCGGCGGCCGATTCGTAGCGGTACCCGGCCGCCACCAGCGCATCGGCGGGCCCGCCCTCCAGCCGCCCGCCGCTTCCGAGATAGTCATCCGCCACGCCGCGCAGACTAGCGGGCCGGCTTGAAACCCCGTAGACGCAGGGAATTCGTGACCACGAAGATGCTCGAGAGGC
>CAIYRJ010000167.1 GCA_903928615.1 uncultured Actinomycetes bacterium
CGAGCAGCGGCGGTACCGCCGGGCCGCCTAGGCGGCGATGAACTCGATCTGATGCGTGGGCTCGGGCACTTCGATGCCGGCCTCACGCAGCGCCTCGATGTGCGCCGGGAGGGCCTCCCGCATGAGGCGCTCGGTCTCCTCGCGCGTATCCGCAGCCGCGTAGACCCCCCACACGTCAGGGCTATAGGCGCCCCACGTGCCGTCGTCGCCCTGCTCATAGATGACCAGGTATTCCTTCATCGAAGGCCTCCAAGTCCACTCCCTCGCCGGATCTCAGCGAGCATTCCGGCCTTCACTGTATCCGAGTCCTTGCCGGCGACGGTCACGCGCGCCCGGCCATCAGGGCTTGACCAGACCTCGTGGGAGCCGCGCTGTCGCAGCTTCACCCAGCCCGCTTCCCGCAGGACCCTCCGCACTTCGCGATAGGTCGGTGGCATGGCGCCGACCGTATGGACGCAGTTCATTCGTAGGGCGCACCGATCGTGCCGAAATGCGCACCGGTGAGTGCCAGTCTTCCCCGCATGACACAGCCCCGCCTCATCCCGCTCGGCGAGTTCTTCGACAACCCCGAGCGCGCCCTGGCCAAGCCGTCGCCCGACGGCACCATGATCTCCTGGCTCGCGCCGCTGGACGGCCTGCTGAACGTGTGGGTGCGGCCCATCGGGGGCGGTGAGGCCGTGCCCGTGACGCGCGACACCGACCGCGGGGTGATGGGCTACTCATGGACCCGCGACTCGAAGCACATCCTCTACAGCAAGGACCAGGGCGGGGATGAGAACCACCACGTGATGATCGTGGACGTTCCCGGTGACGGCACCGCGCGCGACCTCACGCCCTTCGACGGCGTGCGCGCCAGCATCGTGTCGGTGCCGCGGGCCACGCCCGACCAGATCATCGTGAGCACCAACCGGCGCGATCGCGGGGTGTTCGACGTGGAGCGGCTCGACCTCGCCACGGGCGACATGACGCTGATCGCCACGAACCCTGGCAACATCATCGGCTGGGTGGCCGACCGCGACGGGCAGGTGCGCGGGGCATACGCGCAGACCCCCGAGGGGGACTACCAGTTGCTGGTGCGCGACAGCGAGGCTGACGACTTCCGCGTGCTCGCGGAGTTCGACAACGAGGACGGCGGCCAGCCCTACGGCTTCGATGCCGATGGCGGCGCGATGTGGGTGGGGAGCGCGCGCGACAGCGATCGCTCGCGCCTGGTGGCGATCGACGTGGCCACCGGTGAGGAGACCGTGCTCGACGAGGACGAGGTGGCCGACCTCGGCATGCCCATCGTGAGCGACAGGGACCGCACGCTGCTGGGCGCCGCCTACCTGCGCGATCGCCTGGTGGTGCACGCGTTCGACGAGCGCTTCGGCCGCGACTTCGAGAAGCTGAAGGAGATCGCCGACGGCGACCCGCGCATCACCGGCAGCGACGCCGACGAGCGCATGTGGACCGTGGCCTTTGACAGCGACGTCGACCCCGGCGCCACGTACCTGTTCGACCGGGAGACGGGGGAGAGCGAGTTCATCTTCCGCCCGCGTCCGTGGCTCTCACCGGACGAGCTCGCGCCCATGACCCCCGTGCAGATCACCAGCCGCGACGGGCTCACGATGTACTGCTACCTCACGCTGCCGCGCGGGGCGGAGCCCACCGGCCTGCCGATGGTGCTCTACGTGCACGGCGGCCCCTGGAGCCGCGACGCCTGGGGCTACGACGGCGTGGCGCAGTTCCTGGCGAACCGCGGCTACGCGGTGCTGCAGGTGAACTACCGCGGGTCCACGGGCTTCGGCAAGCACTTCATGCACGCGGCCGAGCGGGAGTTCGCGGGGAAGATGCACGACGACCTCATCGACGCGGTCGACTGGGCCGTGGCCGAGGGCATCGCCGACCCCGACCGCATCGGCATCTACGGCGGGTCGTACGGCGGCTACGCCACGCTGGTGGGCGTCACCTTCACGCCCGACCGCTTCCGGGCGGCCGTGAGCTTCGTGGGGCCGTCCAACCTGGTCACGCTCATCCGGTCGTTCCCGGAGTACTGGCGGCCGTTCCTCAAGAGCACGTGGTTCCGGTTCGTGGGTGACCCGGAGATCGAGGCCGAGCGCGAGGACATGTGGGCGCGCTCGCCGCTCTCACGGGTGGACGAGATCGTCACGCCCCTCATGGTGATCCAGGGCGCCAACGACCCGCGCGTGACCAAGCACGAGAGCGACCAGATCGTCGAGGCGCTCAGCGAGCGCGGCGTGGACGTGGAGTACATCGTGGCCGACGACGAGGGCCACGGCTTCGCCAAGCCCGAGAACAGGATGCGCGCCTACCGGGCGATGGAGGGCTTCTTCGCCGAGCACCTGGGGGGCAGGGCGGAGTAGTGCCCTGCGGGGCGCCGGCCCCTAGGGCACCAATACCTCGAGCCCCTCGGCGGCTGCGGCCTCGGCCTGGGCCGAGTCTGCGGTGATGAACACCAGGGGGTGGTGATCTGCCACGCGGCGCCCCTCCGTGAGAGCGGTGGCCAGGTGCATGGCGTCGAGCGCGCGGATGCGCTGCCTGCCGGCGATATCCACTGCGAGAGGGATGAGGGCGGGGTCTGCGCCGGGAAGCAGCATGAGGCTGTCGGGGCGCGAGAGCATCGCTGCCAGTCGCCGGGCGGGGATCGTGGGGTCGGCAGTGCGCCGCGCGCGCGCCGCTCTTCGAAGGGCGCTCGCCGCCTCTACCTGCACCGCCGCCCACGAGACCGCTCGCCCTCGGGCGCCCGAGAGGGCGCGAATCGCCTCCTCGTGACCGGGCTCGTCGTCGAGCAGCGTGCGCACCAGCACGCTGGCGTCGACATAGGCGAGCGCCGTGGGGGTGCTCACCACGGGGATGTCCGCCGCTCCTCCAGCAGGGCCTCGACCACTGCGTCGGCAAACCCGGGAGGCTGTTCCGCGAGCCAGGCCCGGTACCGGGCTTCGTCCTCGTCGGTCCAGCGCGGCCCGGTGGGGTTCGCAAGCAGCCCAAGCGCTGCGGCGCGCGCACGAAACGGCGGGTTCTCATCGTCCCCCAGCGCGGCTGTGATGGCCGCGATCACGAAGTCGTTGAGCGACTGCCCGCGGCGTGCGGCTTCGTCTTTCGCCAGGGCGTGAAGTGCCTCGGGCATGCGGGTGATGACCTGCTTCATGACTGGAAGATAGCAGTAAGTGCTATCAGCCAGGAATGCGGGGCGCTCGCGCACGCTGCCACGCTACCGCCAAC
>CAIYRJ010000168.1 GCA_903928615.1 uncultured Actinomycetes bacterium
GGGCTCATCATCGAGACCGCCCGGCGCGAGCTCGGTCCCACCCAGCGCGAGGCCGGCGAACTCCTGCGCGTGGCGGCGCAGAGCGAGGCCCCGGCCGATGTATCGCGCGCCGCGGAGTCGCTGCGGTCTGCCGCCAGGTCGGCGGTGAGGTCCACCAGCCACGATCTCTGGGTGGACGACCATGCGGGAGCCACCATCCGGTGGCGCAGCGTGGTGCCCGGGGCCATCGTGCGGTATCCGCTGCCCATGCTCCTGCCGGCGATGCTCATCGTGGGCTTCGTCATTGCGCGCGCCGAGACGTCCAGCGGCGCCTGGGTGCTGGTGCTGGCCAGCATCCTCGCGGGGCTGGCGTGCCTGGCCGGCATCTTCCTGGTGGGGCGCCTCGTCATCGCCCGCGCCCCGGCTGCGGCCCCGGTGGTCACCGTGGTGGCGGTGCTCGCTGCACCCATCGCGGTCGCGTTCGCGTCCGCCGGGGTGCTCGGGCGCATTCCCGCAGGCATCACCGTATTCGGCGTCACCGCGACCGTCGCGGTGTTCACCGTGGCGTCATCGGTTGTGCTCATGATCCGCGACTCAGGGGCCGCGGTGATCCAGGCGCTCGTGGACGAGCGCGCGCTGGCAGACGCCCAGCAGGCGGCGCTCGAGGTGGTGAACGCCAGGCTCTCGCGTGAGCTGGCCACGCACCTGCACGGCACGGTGCAGCCCCAGCTCGTGGCGGCATCCGTGGCGCTGGACGCCGCGGTGCAGCGCGACGACCCGGTGGCGATCGCCGCGGCGGTGGCTCAGGCCGAGGCGGCTCTCGGCATGGGCATGGACGCCCCTGCCGTGCAGGGATCCCGGCCGGCGGGCGAGGTGGCGGCGGCGGTGGCCGCCCGGTGGGATGCCATGCTCGACCTGCGCGTGGACATCGACGCCGCCGATGCGAGCGCCCCGGTGCCAGCGGGCGTGGTGCGCGTGCTCGATGAATGCCTCAACAACGCGCTGGTGCATGGCCGCGCCACCCGGGCGCACGTGTGCATCTCGGCCGTGCCCGACGGCTGGGCGGTGGAGGTTGATGACGACGGCATCGGCCCGGCAGGGGGCGCACCGGGCCTCGGCGGCTCGGTGCTCGATGAGGTCACGGGAGGCGCGTGGTCGATCGCGCCGGGCCGGGACGGCGGGGCCGCCGTGCGCGCGGTCATCCCTGGCGGGGCGTTCCCCGCCTGATCCCTCGGGCTCAGGCGGTGATCACGGCGCGCACCTCGGCGCCACCGGTGGGGGCGGGCGCAATGGACCAGTCGCCCCCGGTCGCCTCGGTGAGCACCGCGCTGCCGAGACCCGGTGCACTCCCGCCGACGCCACTGCCGTTGTCGGCGACCTCCACCACAATGTCGCCCGGGGCGCCGTCGGCCGTCACCCGCACGGTCACCTCGCTGGCCGCGCCGTGGATGGACGCGTCCAGCACATGGCACTCCATCTTGGGGTGCCCCACCTGAGCCCGCAGCGCGCGCCGTCCTCCTGCATGGAAGTGCGCGGGGGCCTCGCCTCACGCCTCCACGGGGTGCGGCTGTTCCTGTTATAACGCCTTTCCTGAGGCCGCCACTTCCCCTCGCCCCTCGCTCCAGGACTCCGGCGAGGACTCCCCTGCACACGTCTGGAGAGCCGATGCCCGCACCATCAAGGCCACCCACCCAAAGCTGGTGTGGCGGGACGAGGCGACTGCTCACACGCAGGTGGCCTGTCGGCACGCTCCTGGCCGTCGCGCTGCTTGCAGGTTCGTCACCCGCGCTTGGCGCCTTCGGCACCCCGGTGGACCTCTCGGCCGCCGGCGGGAATGCGAGCGACCCGCGGATCGCAGTCGGCCCGGATGGCGCGACGACGGCCGTGTGGTATCGCTTCGACGGCGCCGAGTTTATCGTCCAAGCCGCCACCCGCCCGGCGGGATCAGCGACCTTCGGCGCCCCGGTGGACCTGTCGGCCGCCGGCGGGAATGCGAGCGACCCACAGATCGCAATCGGCCCGGATGGCGCGGCGACGGCCGTGTGGAGGCGTAGCAACGGCTCCGGAACCAGGATCGTCCAGGCCGCCACCCGCCCGGCGGGATCAGCGACCTTCGGGACTCCGGTGGATCTCTCGGCCACCGGACAGAACGCCGACTACCCGCAGATCGCGATCGGCCCGGATGGCGCGGCGACGGCAGTGTGGTACCGCTACGACGGCGCCGACTACCTCGTCCAGGCCGCCACCCGCCCGGCGGGATCAGCGACCTTCGGCGCCCCGGTGGACCTGTCGGCCGCCAGCGGGAATGCGTACAACCCGCAGATCGCGATCGGCCCGGATGGCGCGGCGACGGCAGTGTGGTACCGCTACGACGGCACCAACACCACCATCCAGGCCGCCATCCGCCCCGCGGGATCAGCGACCTTCGGGACTCCGGTGGATCTCTCGGCCACCGGACAGACCGCCGACAACCCACAGATCGCAATCGGCCCGGATGGCGCGGCGACGGCCGTGTGGAGGCGCAGCAATGGCTCCAACACCATCATCCAGGCCGCCACCAGCCCGGCAACCCTCGCGCGCCTTACCGTCACCCGCTCTGGCGCCGGGTCGGGATCGGTCACCTCCGCACCGCCGGGCATCGACTGCGGGCTCACCTGCAGCGGTATGTTCGCGATCGGCGCAAGCATCACCCTGGCGGCGCAGCCCGCAGCGGGCTCGGTGCTGAGCAGCTGGGGCGGTGCCTGCACGGGTGCCTCGACCACCTGCACGGTGACGATGACCCAGGCCACCAGCGTGAGCGCGACCTTCGCGGTCAGTACGCCGCCGGCCTCCACTGCGACGGCCACCGCAGCCACCCCGCGCCGCGTCGGCGGCATCATCCGCACCAGGATCACCTCCACCGGCGCGGGCACCGCCACGGTCACCGGCACCGCAGATGGCCGGGTCGTCTGCGTGACGAGGAAGGCATTCACGGCCCCGGGGAGCGCGGTGACCACCTGCCTGCCCAGGGCATGGGTGCAGCGCCGCCGGCTGACGGGGCCGGTGAAGGTCGCCATGACCCTCGCCTTCACGCCCTCAGGCGCAGCCACCACCCGGACGACGCTTCGCACGGTCACCCTGCCGAAGATCACCCTGCGCGCCAGGGCCGTCACCGGCTGAGGGGTGTGGGCGTGATCGCCCGCCCGAGCGCGGGCGGTCATCCCTGCGCGATGAGGGCGATGGCGGCCACGGCATTCACGGTGCCGTGTGCCACGACCGACCCCACGAGCCCCCGCCAGCGGTAGATCCAGGCCAGCACCCAGCCCACGAGCACGAGGGCCACCGCGCGAGGCCATACGGCGTAGGCGTCCAGATGCGCCGCGGTGAAGACGATCCCGGAGAGCGGCGCGGCGACCGCGAACGGCACGAGCCGCACGAGCCCGCGCAGCTCGAGCCCCCGGAACAGCAACTCCTCGCCGAGTGGGGCGAAGATGACCAGCGCGATGACCATGAGCGTCATCTGCCACCAGGTGACCCCCACCGACAGCTCGAGGTCCTCGAGCGCCCGCTTGGCGCCCTCGTCGAGCTCGGCCCCGGTGGCGATGATCGCACCGGATCCGATGACGCATCCGAGCCCCACGGCCAGGCCGAGGCCGATTCCCGGCCAGAGCCGGCCCTTGGTCGCGAGGGTGACCCGGCGCTGGGCCGGCGGCAGCACCCGCACGAGCAGGAGGCCACCCAGCAGGATCACCCCGCTGCCCACGAAGGTGGCGACCGCCGTGGTGGTGTCGTCCGACGCCCCCGCGGCATCCATGACCACCGCCACCACCACGAGCACCGCGATGCCGATAGCCACCATCGCGATGGGCCAGGCGATGCGCCATGCGGCGCCGGGGGCGAATGGGCGCCGCGTGGGGGGAGGGGGCACGGGGGGATCGGCGGCCGGGGCGTCGGGCATCGCGGGGGAGCGTAACCGGCGACCCCGGCACTGGCGGGGGAACGGTGCGCGTGGCGCCCCCTGCCCCCGGCTGACCCCGCGGGCGGGGGCTACACTCCCGCGCCGTGTCCACCGCCACCGCCACCCGGCCGCGCGTGTTCTCCGGAATGCGCCCCACCGGCCAGCTGCACATCGGCCACTTTCTGGGCGCACTCGGCAACTGGGTGCGCCTGCAGGATGACTACGAGTGCATCTACTCGGTGGTCGACCTCCACGCGCTCACGACGGGGTATGAGGACGTGAAGGGCATCCACGACGCCGGCCTCGAGATGGTGGCCGACTGGGTGGCCTGCGGCGTCGACCCCGAGCGCAGCATCATCTTCCGCCAGAGCGACGTGCCCCAGCACGCCGAGCTCGCCGTGCTGCTCGGCATGATCACCCCGCTCTCGTGGCTCGAGCGCGTGCCCACCTACAAGGGGCAGATCGACGAGCTGGGCGAGCACCTGCAGACCTATGGCTTCCTCGGCTACCCGCTGCTGCAGACCGCCGACATCATCCTCTACAAGGCCACCAAGGTTCCCGTGGGGCAGGACCAGCTTCCGCACCTCGAGCTCTCGCGCGAGGTCGTCCGCCGGTTCAACCACCTCTACGGGCCGGTGTTCCCCGAGCCCGAGGCCATCATCTCCGAGGCCCCGCTGCTGCTCGGCATGGATGGCCGCAAGATGAGCAAGAGCTACGGCAACGCCATCACCCTCGCGTCGTCCGACGAGGAGATCGACAAGCAGGTGATGAGCATGGTCACCGACCCGCAGCGCATCAAGAAGGACGACCCCGGCAACCCGGAGATCTGCAACGTGTTCGCGTGGCAGAAGTTCCTCGGGGCATCCGATGCGGAGATCGCCGAGATCTTCGAGGGCTGCACCAGCGCCACGCTGGGATGCGTGGCCGACAAGCGCGACCTCGCAGAGAGGGTCAAGGCCCTCATCCGCCCCATCCGCGAGAGGCGCGAGCAGCTGATGGACGACCCGGCGCAGCTCGAGGCGATCCTCGAGGAGGGTGCCGAGCGCGCCCGTGCCATCGCCGGCCCCGTGATGGCCGAGGCCACCGCGGCCATGGGCCTGTAGCCACCGCCATGTGGATCCAGCGCGCGCTGAGGCTCGAGGCGCGCCCCCGCGGCGTGCACCTCATCACCCGCGATGTGCTCGACGCGGTTCCCGAGGTGGGGGAGATGCGCGCGGGCATGCTGAACGTGTTCATTCGGCACACCTCCGCGTCGCTCGCGCTGAACGAGAACGCCAGCCCTGACGTGCGCCGCGACCTCGACACCTGGCTCGACGACGCCGTGCGCGAGGACGCCCCGTACTGGACCCACGTGAGCGAGGGCTCCGACGACATGCCCGCCCACGTGAAGAGCATCATCGTGGGGCCGTCGCTGATGATCCCCGTGGCGGGCGGCCGCCCCGCGCTCGGAACCTGGCAGGGCATCTACCTGCTCGAGCACCGCGACCATGGCGGCCCGAGGGAGATCGTGCTCACCGCGTGGGGGGAGCCCGCATGAGCGACGGCCTCGCGCGGCTTCGCCCGCGACGCCACCCCCGCGTGTGGAAGCCCGTGTGGGTGCCCACCAAGGGCGTGCTGAAGGCGCTCTCGTATGGGCCCCTGCGCATGAAGGTGGATGGCAGGGAGCACCTGCCGCCCGAGGGCCCCATGCTCATCGTGAGCAACCACGTGGCCTTCATCGACCCGCTGCTGGTGGCCGTGGCTGCGCTGCCGCGCCCCGTGTGGACCATGGGCAAGGAGGAGCTCTTCAACCCCCGCGTGCTCGAGGCCTGGCTCTCGCGCATCGGCGGGTTCCCGGTGCGACGGCAGTCGCCCGACGTGTGGGCCGTGCGCATGGGGCGCGACCTGCTGGCGCGCGGCGAGGCCCTGCTCATCTTCCCCGAGGGCGGCGTCACGCGCACCGGCCACATGAGCCCGGGCTTCTCGGGCGCCGGCTACTTCGCCACGCGGCCCGACGTGCAGGTGATCCCCGCGGCCATCTGGGACTCCCAGATGCTGAAGGGCCCGGTGCGCATCCGGTTCGGCGAGGCCATCCCCATGGATGACATCCGCGAGTCGCCGCGCGCGGGGCGCAACCGCCGCGCCGTGGAGCGCATCATGTGGCACCTGTCGGGCATGGTGCCGCTGGTGGGCGGCCCGTACCAGGACCCCCCGACCGGCGAGCCGAGGATTCCCCTTGTGGGCAAGGCCGCCAAGGACGCCCTGCAGCGCGAGGCCGAGGAGCGCCCGTGAGCCGCGCGTCGGCCGCGCGCATCCGCGAGGCCGTGGAGCGCCATGCCAAGGTGTCGTTCTCGCGCTCCGGTGGCCCC
>CAIYRJ010000169.1 GCA_903928615.1 uncultured Actinomycetes bacterium
CCTGGTGCATCGCGTGCGCGCCGGGGCTGGCCGACCGGTTGCGCCCGAGTACCTGCGGCTGCCGGACGCCGAGGAGAACCGCCTGCGGCGCCTGCGCGAGGAGGCACCGGCATGAGCGCCCGTCGCGTGGCCACTGCCGGCGGGGCGGGCCCGCGCCCTCCGAAGGCGCGCCCGCCCGTGGTGCGCCGCGCGACGCCCGACGACATCACGGAGATCCTCTCCATCGAGACACGCAACAACCCCGTGCCCTGGTCGCGGCAGCTCTTCGCGAAGGAGCTCGACCGGCGCGAGGGCGCCATGCTCGTGGCCGTGGACGCCGACGCCGTGGTGGGCTTCATCGCGTGCGCGGGCCAGGGCGACTCCTGGCACATCCTCAACGTCACCGTCGACGCCGGTCACCGGCGCCGCGGAATCGGCGGAATGCTGGTGGACGGCGTGATCGCCGCCCTCGACGGCAGGCCGTACGACCGTTACACCCTCGAGGTGAGGGTCTCCAACGACGCCGCCATACGCTTGTATCGGGCGCGCGGCTTCGTGGACTGCGGGGTCAGGCCGCGCTACTACTCCGACAACCAGGAGGATGCGCTGATCATGTGGCGGGAGCCCCAGGAGGACGCCGGCTGATGGGTGATGTGGTGCTCGCCATCGAGACCTCCTGCGATGAGACCGCCGCCGCGGTGGTGGACGGGCGCCGCATCGCGTCGAACGTGGTGGCGTCACAGGCCGAGCTCCACTCGGTGTACGGCGGCGTGGTGCCCGAGGTCGCGGCCCGCCACCACCTCACCACGGTCAACGCCGTGGTGGACCGCGCGCTCGACGAGGCAGGGGTGACCCTCGGCGATGTCGACCGCATCGCGGTGACGCGTCGCCCGGGGCTCATCGGCGCGCTGCTGGTGGGCGTGGCCACCGCCAAGGCCCTTGCGTATGCCACCGGCAAGCCGCTGGTGATGGCCGACCACCTGCATGGCCACGTGGCCGCCTGCTGGCTCGAGCCCCTGGCGCTCGATCCGCCCTTCGTGGCCCTCACCGCCTCCGGTGGCCACACACGGCTGGACCTCGTGGACGACTACGCCGCTCCGCGCCTGCTCGGCCAGACGCTCGACGATGCCGCGGGCGAGGCCATCGACAAGGGCGCGCGGCTGCTGGGCATCCCGTACCCGGGAGGTCCCGGCCTCGAGGCCCTCGCGCGCGAGGGCGACCGCACGGCGTTCGACTTCCCGGTGGGCCTCCGGTCGCGCGGCCCGGACCAGCTCGACTTCTCGTATGCGGGGGTCAAGACCGCCCTGCTCTACGCAACCCGTGACCTGGGCGATGACGGGGTGCAGGCCCGTCGCGCCGACCTCGCGGCGTCGTACCAGGAGGCCATCGTGCGCCCGCTGGTGGACCGCCTCATGCTTGCCGCCGACATCCACGGCGTGCCCGCGGTGTCGATCGGCGGCGGCGTGGCCGCCAACGGACGTCTTCGCGAGCTGGTGGAGCAGGCGGCGTCGGGACGCGGGCTGCGCGTGGCGATCCCCGATCGCGCGCTCTGCACGGACAACGCCGCCATGATCGGCGCGGCCGCGGCATTCACCCCGGCCATCCCGTGGCCCGACTACGTGGGCGAGGATGCCATCGCCACGGCGCCTCCGGGGGGCATCGCCGCATGAGGGGCCTGCACATCGGCATCGCGCTCGCGGCCGCCGCCGCCATCGCCGCACCGGCCTTCGTGGTGGCGCAGGAAGGCGCACCCTCCGACGGCGCCATCGTTGCGGCCGCAGGGTGGCGCGACGTCGTGGACGGGCAGCGCGCCCCGCAGGTGCCGCCGGCGGGGGATACCGAGTCGGCGATCATCCTGCTCGATGGCCCGGGCCTCGTGGACGTACCCGAGTCCGAGCGCCCGGCCGCGATGTCTGCCATGCAGGCCGACCAGCTGGCCGTGGAGGGCTCGCTGCAGGGCATGGGTGGCGTGGTCACCCACCGCTACCGCACCCTCGTCAACGGTCTCGCGGTGCGCCTGCCGTCCGGGCGCCTCAGCAGTGCCGCGGAGATCCCCGGAATCCAGGCTGTCGTGCCGGTGCTGTTCATGTCCCCGGCGCAGGCGCAGCCGGGGCTGCCGCTGCCCACCGGTGATGCCTCCACACCGGCTCCCTCTGCGGCCCCGACCACGAGCACGCCGCCACCCGCGCAGCCCACGCCGGCTCAGCCCGCCCCCGATCCAGCCCCCGCGCAGCCCGCACCGCAGCCGGCACCCCCTGCGGCGCCGCCCACGTCGCCGGCAACGCCCGCCGATGCCCCGAGCGCCCAGAACGGGCCGAAGCACATCGCCCTCATCGACAGCGCCGTCGATGCCAGCCACCCATGGCTGGGTGGCGGCATCGGCCCGGCCAACCTCATCATCGCCGCGGCCGACCTGGTGGAAGGTGACGCCGATCCGTCTCCCGACCCCGCCGACCCGGCGGGGGAGAGCCACGGCACGCAGATGGCCTCGATCATCCTGCGCTCACCGGCCCTGGCCGGACTGCCCGCCGCGGTGATGCCGCGCATGCTTGCCTACCGCGTGACCGCGCGCGAGATGGTGGATGGCCGCGTGCGCACCGTCGCGCGCACCGATCGGGTGCTGGCCGCCCTCGAGATCGCCATGGACCCGAACCGCAACGGGACCCCTGAGGACGCCGCCGACGTGGTGGTGGTGGGCGTGGCGCGCGGCTTCGGAGCTGGTGGCGTCGACCCCGTGGCGCGGGCGATGGCCGCCGCCGATCGCGCAGGAGCCGTGGTGGTGGCCCCGGCGGGCAACGATGGCCCCACGGGCGGCATGCCCGGCACGCTCGGCAATGCCGCGGCGCTGAAGGACGTGCTCGTGGTGGGTGGCATGGCCGGCGACACCGCGCCCCGCACGGCCGACCTCACGATGTCCATCGGCCCGGCCGCCGCGCGCATGGGTCCGCTGCCGCTGATGGGCGCCGAGCCGTCGGACTCGCTCAGGGCGGGCCTGCGGTTGGTCCCGGCCACCGGCGATGCCGGCGTGGGCTCGGGCACGGACATCCGCGACTTCGCCGGCGAGGGCGGACGCAGCCTGGTCGCGGGCGCCGTGGCCATGGTCACGCGCAGCGGTGCCCCCCTCGCCGAGGTGGCCCGCCGCGCAGCGGGCGCCGGCGCGCTGGGGCTCGTGGTGTGGGATGAGGACGGCACCGGCGCCTTCCCGGGCATCGTGGGCGGTGCCGACCTGCCCATTCCGATCATCGGCCTCGGGCCCCAGCAGGGCAGGGCGGTGATGGACATGCTCGCGCGCGACCCCTCGGCATCGGTGAGCCTCGCCCCGCGTGGCGAGCAGGGCGCCAACAACGCCGTGGCGTCGTTCTCGTCGCGCGGGCCCACCGCCAAGGGCCGCATGAAGCCCGACCTCGTGGCCCCCGCCATCGCCGTGGAGGCAGCCTTCCCGGGCAGGGATGCGTCGGGGAAGCCACGCCAGGCGCCGCTCAGCGGCACCTCCGCGGCCACGGCGTCGGTGGCCGCCACGGCGCTGCGCCTTCGCGTGGACCATCCGAAGTGGCGCCCCGAGGACATCCGCAGCGTGCTCGTGCAGTCGGCGGGCCCGGTGCCCGGTTCGGCGCTGGCGGATGCCGGCGCGGGCAGCGCCCCGGATCCGGCGTCCATCGCCACGCGTGCGCTGCCGGGCATCGCCATCGATCCGCCGATCCTCAGCGGCATCCGCCGACGCGACGACGACACCACCCTTACGTTCGCCGTACGCGACCTCACGGGCACCGGCGGGCCGTATCGCATGCTGCTGCAGGGGCCCGATGGCGACTACCGCCCCGTGGGCGAGCCGATCGTGCTGAAGCCGGGCGGCTCTTCGCGGGCCAGCATCGATGTGCCGCGCGCGCCGCAGGCGGGCAACGAGGCCTGGCGCGGGCGCCTCGTGATCGCGCCCGAGGGCGGGGAGATCGCGGCGGGATCCGCCGTGGTGTGGGCAGCGCCGCGGGTGGCGGTGCCGAAGGGCGCGCTCGGAACGCCCAAGGTGCAGCGCACGGGATCGGGCCTGGGCCAGGTGGTGGTGCGCATCGGCATGCGCGACATCACGCCGCAGGGGCTCACCGCCGCCACGCTGCGCGACGTGCGCGTGGACCTCGTGCCGGTGGGCGGTGGGGATGCCATCCGCATGACCCAGGGCGAGCCGTCGGGCGACTGGCCGGCCTCCACCTACCGCATCCTGCTCTCGCGCCGCTCGGCCACGGGGCCCGAGGTGCCGGCAGGCCGGTACCGGGCGGTGGTCACGGCGCGGGACGCCAACGGGGCGCAGCACCGCAGTCGCAGCGCGCCCTTTGCCGTCGGGGGCTGATACCCGGGCCTGCTACTTTGTGCGGTGCTGATACAAGCGCCCGAACGGACCCACGTGCCCGAACAGTTGACCCTCGGGGTCGCCGCCCGCCTTTCCCGATACCTGCAGGTGCTCACCCAGGCCAAGCGCATGGGCAAGACCAGCATCTCCAGCCAGGCGATCTCCGAGTACACCAACGTGAACCCGACGCAGATCCGCCGTGACCTCTCCGGGTTCGGGAAGTTCGGCAAGCGGGGCGTGGGGTATGACATCGACACGCTCATCGCGCAGATCCGCAAGATCCTGCGCACATCGGGCCAGCACAACATCGCCCTGTTCGGCGCCGGCAACCTCGGCCAGGCGATCGCCGGATCGGGCGCCTTCGCCGACCACGGCTTCCGCATCTCGGCGATCTTCGACACCGACCCGGACAAGATCGGCATGCGCATCGGCGACCTCACGGTGCGCCACTACAGCGAGCTCCCGCTCGTGGTCGAGAACGAGGGCATCGAGGTGGGCGTGATGGCCATTCCGGCCGTGGCCGCCCAGCAGGTGGCCGACGACCTCGTGGCATCGGGGGTCAAGATCATCTTCAACTACTCCGACGCCCTGCTCTCGGTGCCGTCGGACGTCACGGTGCACACCTCGAGCCCCGCTGTCGAGCTGCTCTACGCCCTCTACTTCTACCTGACCTAGAAGGGCCCGAAGAGGATCGCCAGGACGATCCCGACCAGCAGCAGAACGAGGTTGGTCCACCGGAGGGCCCGCCGGTAGCCGCCGCCGTTCATGTCCATCAGAGGGGCGGGATCTCCCGGGGCGTGCCGTCGTCGTTCACGCACACCATCACGAAATGGCCGGTGGTGCAGAGCTCTCGCGCGCCGTCGGCGGGATCCTCGCGGTGCACCTCCACCACCACGCTCATGCTCGTGCGGCCCTCCGCCTCGACGGTGGCCACGAGCTCCACGAAGTCGCCCACGTGGATCGGTACGCGGAACTCCAGCTCGTCCACCTTCCTGGTGACCACAGTGCCCCGGGCTCGGCGTGACGCGGCGAAGTAGGCCGCACGGTCCATCCAGGCCATGAGCGTTCCCCCGAAAAGGGTTCCCAGGTGGTTGGTGTCGCCGGGAAAGACGACCTCGAGCGAGCGGGCCTCCGACATGCGCCGAGGTTATCGCGCGGGCGGGCATCGTCATCCGGGTGCCGTATTCTGGCTTTCCCGACTCCAGCTATCCCTCGATACCCACGGAGAGAGCCATGGTTCCTCGACTCATCCCCGCCATGCTCGCCATCGCCACGACCGTGGCCGCGGGCGGTGCCATCGCCACCGCCGCCCCGGTGAACATCTACGGGATCGACGACGCCAACTCGATCTGGGAGATCGACCCCGTCGCGAAGCAGTTCACGCGCGTGAACGACACCGGCCTGGGCGGGCAGTCGAACTCCATGGCGTACGACACCACGCGCGACCAGTTCTTCTTCACGAACGCCGCCACGTCGAGCCTGCGGTTCTGGGGCCGGGGGTCGACCGGCGCGGGGTCCACGCCCGCCGTCGCGACCCTGAGCCAGATCGGCGTGGGCACCGATCCTGCCAACGCCTCGTACTACGACAACTCGTACTGGTACGTGACCGGCGGGCAGCAACTGCTGCACCGCGTGTCGTTCTCGTACGCCGGCACGACCCCGACCTTCGCCTCGACCACGCCCATCTCGCTGGCCGCCAGCGGGTACCCCGCGAGCAACTACGGCGACATCGCGATCAATGCGAAGACGGGGGTGCTCTACGGCACCACCACGGGCGGGCTCTTCTACCGCATCAACCTCGCCACGGCGGGCCAGCCGGGGTCGTACGCAGCGATCCGCACCGGGCTCACGAGCCTGCAGGTGTCGTTCAACGCCGACTACTCCACGCTCTTCGCGCACTCGTACAACACCGGTCGCTGGTACACGCTCGACACCAGCAACGGGAACCTCACCGACCTCGACTTCGCCACCGTCGTCCCGGGCACGTCCAACGGCTTCCGCGACCTCGGCGGTGCGTCCACCACCGACACGGGCTCCACGTGCAACATCGCGCCGCCGGGCAACTCGGATGACCAGTTCGCGCAGGTGGGCACCACGGTCAGGTATCCGCCGAAGGTGCGCATCGTCGGATCCGATGGGGCACCCCAGGCCGGCGTGGAGGTGACCTTCACGGTCACCGCGGGTGGCGGCACCATCGGGGGGCAGTCGACCGTGACCGTGGCCACGGATGAGGATGGCATCGCCACCGCCCCCGCATGGCGCATGGGTGCGTCCGCCGGTCGTAACACCGTGCTCGCGGACAACGTCGGAACCGTCTGCAACCTGACCTTCTCCGCCACCGCGACCGCCGGGCCGCCCCCCGACCCCGATAGGCCGAATGACGGGGGTGGCACCACGCCGCAGAAGCCCGTCACGCCCCTTGTGTTTCCGGACGCCCTCAACGACCCCGGCGTGACGAGCCTCCTCACGCTGCCCATCCGCAC
>CAIYRJ010000170.1 GCA_903928615.1 uncultured Actinomycetes bacterium
CGCAGGCGTCAGCACCGATGACGGGCATGCGCTTCAAGCAGCGATCGCACAGCGGTGGACCCGGCATCGCGCACGCGGCGCAACCATCGCCGATGAGGACGTCCAGCGCGGCGGTCGTGATGCGTGTCCATCCCATCAGGCCATCATGGGCGCGCCGGGTCGCCCGGCGTGGCGCGAATCGCAAGAATTCAGTGCCGGAATCGACCATCCGCGCTAGCGTTCCCGCCAGAGGACGGGCACCGGCGCCCATCCATGAGACGAGAGGACTGGCTACGGCTCCCACCGAGAAGGAGCAGGCGATCGAGTTCGAGGGCGAGGTCACCGAGGCCCTGCCCAACACGTTCTTCCGCGTCGAGCTCGATGGAGGCCATGTCGTGCTGGCCAAGCTGGCCGGGCGCATGCGCCGCAACTACATCCGCGTGAACCCGGGCGACCGCGTGAAGGTGGAGGTCTCTCCCTACGACCTCACCCGCGGCCGCATCACCTACCGACTCAAGTAGTCCCCCTGGCCCCCGACGCACCCGCGACGGTCGGCGACCGGCTGATCGAGGCCATCCGGGCAGCCGGCTGCGACCGGGTGTTCGGCGTGCCGGGTGACTTCACGCTGCTGCTCAACCACATGCTCGACCAGCAACCGGGCATGTTCGTGGGAACCAGCGACGAGCAGGGCGCGGGGTTCGCGGCCGACGCCTACGCGCGGCTGCGCGGCATCGGCGTGGTGATGGCCACCTGGGGCGTCGGCGGGCTGAAGCTCGTCAACAGCACGGCCCAGGCCTGGGCTGAGAGCGTGCCGGTGGTGGTGATCTGCGGCTCACCGGGCCTCGGCGAGCGCGAGGGCGACCCCCTGCTGCATCACAAGGTCAAGGACTTCGACACGCAGATGCGCGTGATGCGGGACGTCACCGAGTACGCGGCCTACGTGCACGACCCCGAGACGGCCCCGCGCCTCATCGCAGAGGCCTTCGCCATCGCCGCGCGCGAATGCCGTCCCGTGTACCTCGAGATACCCCGCGACATCGTGGGCCTCCCGTGTGGACCGCTGCCCGACGTGCCGCCCCCGGCCGATGCCGATCCCGACCCCGCGGTGCTCTCCGCATGCCTCGACGACGTGCAGGCCGCGCTGGCGCAGGCCGAGCGCCCGGCGATCATCTCCGGCGTGCTGGTGGCCCGGCTGGGCCTGCAGGGCCACCTCGACGCCCTCGCGCGCGCCACCGGCTACCCCGTGGCGGAGACCCTGCTCGGGAAGTCGTCGGTGGGATCCGACGATCCGTGGTTCAAGGGCGTGTATGCCGGGGCCGCGAGCTCGGACGCCGAGGTGCGGGCGCTCATCGATGCATCCGACCGCGTGCTGGTGCTGGGCGCATACATCAGCGACCTCAACACCGGAATGTTCACCACCGGCATCGACCGCGCCGACACCGTCATCTCGCACCAGAAGGTCACCTACGTCGGCGTGCGCGGCTACGACGGCGTGGGGGTCAGGCACCTGATGCGCGGACTCGTGGAGCGCCTGGGCGCCACCGTGCCCGACCGCCAGCCCGCTCCGCGCCAGCGCCCGCCCTTCACTCCGTCCCCCAGCACGCCCCTGAGCGCACCGGCGCTGTTCGAGGCCCTGCGCTCGCGGCTCGGCCACGGGCACACGATCATCGCCGAGGCCGGCGACTCGCTGTTCGGCAGCGCCGACCTTCGTCCCGAGGAGTCAGGGTTCCTCGCCACGGCCTACTACGCATCCCTGGGCTATGCGGTTCCGGCCGCGCTGGGGGCCGGCCTCGCCCGCCCCGACCGACGTCCGGTGGTCATCGTGGGTGACGGCGCGTTCCAGATGACCGCGCTCGAGCTCGGGGGAATGGCCCGGGTGGGCGTGAACCCTGTGGTCGTGGTGATCAACAACGACGGCTACGCCACCGAGCGCCCGATGATGCCCGGGGCCTTCAACGATGTCCCGCGCATGCGCTACGCGATATTCCCCGAGGCCGTGGGCTCCGGCACCGGCGTGAAGGTGGACACCGAGGATGCCTTCGTGGCCGCCCTCGACGAGGCCCTCGCAGATGCCTCCCAGCTGCGCCTCATCGAGGCCGTCACCCCATCCGACAGCATCTCGCCCCAACTGCGGAACCTCACGACGGAACTCGGCAAGCGCGTGTAGCCAAGCGGTGACAGTCACCACCGCACTCCGGTGACAGTCACCGGCTTGGCACGAAGGCCGTAAAACGCCCGCACATGGACGTTCTTTCGGCTGTGGGTGACAGTCACCAATGCCTCTTGGTGACTGTCACCGGTTGGCGCCTCGCTCTTTGCTGTCTTGACATCCGAGACACCCGGTAGGGTCTGGGGCGTCGGGGCGTCCCCCTTTGGATCCCGGCAATGGCGCTCGCGCCAGCAGGCCCCGCGGTTCTCGGCAGGCTGCGGGGCCTGTCTACGCCAGGAGGGCGCCGGGGCTCAGTGGCCGGCGGCGTCCCAGGCGTCGCGCAGCGAGCGCTCGTACGGCGCGCGGTGCACGCCCTGCTCGGTGACGATGGCGCTCACGAGCCGGGCGGGGGTGCGGTCGAAGGCCGGATTGGCCACCGGGGCCTCGGGCCACGACGCCGGGCGCCCGAACAGCGAGAGCCCGCGCACCTCGTCGGCGGAGCGCTCCTCCACCGGGATCTCCGCGGCCGAGGGCATGGAGAGGTCGAGGGTCGAGGTGGGCGCGGCGACGATGAAGGGGATGCCGTGCTCGCGCGCGAGGATCGCCACGCCGTACGTGCCGATCTTGTTCACCACGTCGCCGTTGGCGGCGATGCGGTCGGCACCCACCACCACGTGGGTCACGCGCCCCTCGGCCATCATCATGGCGGCCATGTTGTCGCTGATCAGCGTGTAGGGAATCCCCTCCTGCTGCAG
>CAIYRJ010000171.1 GCA_903928615.1 uncultured Actinomycetes bacterium
CCAGCTGGAGTCGCTGCTGCGCACGCTGCTGGCGGGACTCGAGCGCGATCCGCCCGCCTGAGCTCGCGGCCTAGTCGGGGTCGCTCTGCTGCTTCGACAGCCAGAGGCGGGCCATGCGCGTGCCCTCGCACATGGCCTCCAGCTTGGCCTCCACGATGTCCTCGGGCACGGTGGAGAGGTCGGGAGCCGCCACCCAGATGCTCGACGCCTGGCCTCCGCGGGCCGCGGCCAGCACCTCGCGGGCCACGTCGTTGGCGTTCTCGGCCGGGGCGTCGGCGCTGATCGGCACCACCATGGCCTCGTCCACCGTGAAGGCGTAGGCGCCGGAGGGCACCGGATCGTCGGTGGCCACGATGCGCGCGCCGGCCTCCACCAGGAGTTCCACCGAGGCGTCGCCCGGCCAGGCCATCACGGGCCGGAAGGGCACGGCCACGGCGGCGGTGGCAACGGCCACGGGATCGTCCACGGGGGCCCCGGTGGTGATCACGTCGAGCCCCAGCTTCTCGAGCCGGAGCGCCCAGTTGCCCGGCTGGGGCAGGGGGCCAGCGCACACCGTGGCCAGCACGGGTACGTTGATTCCGGCGGATTCGAGGTCTCCCCTGCGCACCCGGCGACGCTATCAGGGGGACGAATGGCCCTCCCCCGCGACCGCCTTCCCTCCGGGCGCTCCGGTACGTTTCCCGGACCGCCCGGAGGTGTGCACGCCCCGTGCGGCCGCGAAACCCCACCGGAGGGAATGCATGAGCAACGGCAAGGGCCCTGTCGGCCTTGACGCCCACGGCATCGCCACGTCGGGCACCGTCCACTGGAACCCGACGACCGAGGAGATCTACGAGCACGCGCTGCGGCGCGGCGAGGGAGAGATCTCGGCGGGCGGCCCGCTGCTGGTGAACACCGCGCCCAACACCGGGCGCTCCCCCAAGGACAAGTTCACGGTCAAGGAGCCGGGCAGCGACGACCGCGTGTGGTGGGGCCCGAACCAGCCCATCTCCCCGGAGCACAACGCGCACATCCGCAAGGACCTCGCCGCGTGGCTGTCCGACGGCCGTGAGCTCTTCGTGCTCGACGCCTTCGCGGGCGCGCACCCCGAGCACCGCCTGCCGCTGCGCCTGGTGAGCGACTCCGCGTGGCACACGCTGTTCGCGCGCACGATGTTCATCCCGGCCACGCCGGAGGAGATCGCCGTGCACCAGCCGCGCGCGGTCATCCTGCATGCGCCCGAGTTCAAGGCCGACCCGTCGGTGCACGGCACCAACTCCAGCGGGTTCGTCACGCTCAACCTCACCGAGCTGGAGATCCTCATCGGCGGCACCCGCTACGGCGGCGAGATCAAGAAGTCGATCTTCACGCTGATGAACGACCGCCTGCCCGAGGAGGGCATCCTCTCGATGCACTGCTCGGCCAACGTGGCCGACGACGGCCGCGTGGCCGTGTTCTTCGGCCTGTCGGGCACCGGCAAGACCACGCTGAGCACCGACCCCGAGCGCCGCCTCATCGGCGACGACGAGCACGGCTGGGCCGACGACGGCGTGTTCAACATCGAGAACGGCTGCTACGCCAAGATCATCAACCTCTCGGCCGAGGCCGAGCCGGAGATCTTCGCCACCACCACCCACTTCGGCACCGTGGTGGAGAACGCCGTGGCCAACCCGGCCACCCGCGTGCTCGACCTCGACGACGACAGCATCACCGAGAACACCCGCGCGGCATACCCGCTCACGCAGATCCCGGGCTCGGTGCCCGACAAGCGCGCGGGCATCCCGAGCACCGTGGTGATGCTGACGGCCGACGCCTTCGGCGTGCTGCCGCCCATCGCCCGCCTCACGCCCGAGCAGGCGATGTTCCACTTCCTCTCGGGGTACACGGCCAAGCTGGCCGGCACAGAGGTGGGCGTCACCGAGCCGCAGACCACCTTCAGCACCTGCTTCGGCTCGCCGTTCCTGCCGCAGAAGCCCAACGTGTACGCCGAGATGCTCGG
>CAIYRJ010000172.1 GCA_903928615.1 uncultured Actinomycetes bacterium
CGCAGCCACTCCATGCGCGCGACGTCCCGTCGCTTCGACCCGAACCTCCAGAAGGTGCGCATCATCGAGAACGGCACGCCGAAGCGCGCGTACGTCTGCACCCGCTGCCTGAAGGCCGGCAAGGTGCAGAAGGCCGTCTCCGGCGCCTAGGACCGGCTCGCCCCTCCCGGGCCCATCGCCCGGGCGGACGCCAGCAGGTTGATCATCGCGACGACCGCGTCCGCGGCCTCGTCGCCCTTGTTCCCCTTGTCGCCACCCGCCCGCGCCTCGGCCTGCGCCTTGGTGTCGCAGGTGAGGATGCCGAACGCGCATGGCACGCCGGTGTCGAGCGACACGCGCATGAGCCCGCTCGCCGCCGCGTCGCACACGTAGTCGAAGTGGGCCGTCTCGCCGCGGATCACCGCGCCGAGGGCCATGATGGCGGCGTACCGACCCGTGGCTGCCAGCGCAGCCGCGGCTGCCGGGGCCTCGTAGGCGCCCGGGATCCACTGCACGTCCACGCGATCAGCCGGCAGGCCGCTCTCGGCGAGGCGGTCGATGGCGCCCTGCAGGAGCGACTCGGCCACCGCCCGATGGAACCCGGCCACCACGGCGGCCACGCGGACGTCGTCGACCATGAGCTTCTCGGCGGGTGGTGCGGGATCGGTTCGGGCCATGGCGCAACAGGCTACGCCGCGCCCCGGCCGCGCGGGCCCCGTGCCGACGGTGTGCCACACTCATCGCGTGTCGCGCCTGCGCCTGCTCATCGCCGTTGTCACCACCGCAACGGCCACCCTGGTCGCGGGCACGGCGAGCGCCGCGCCGCTCGCCTTCAGCAAGTGCAAGGGCCGCCCGGCGGTGCAGTGCGCAACCCTCGTGGTGCCGCTCGACCGCGCCGACCCGGCAAAGGGCACGCTCAGGCTGCACGTGGAGCGACTGCCCGCCCGCACCACCCGGCGGGGCACGATCGTGCTGCTCGCCGGCGGACCGGGCCAGGCGGGCACGCCCGTGAGCCCCGAGGACCCCGTCGCGGCGGCGATCCCCGGGTGGGACTTCGTGATGTTCGACCAGCGCGGCACGGGCAAGGGCGCGCTGCGCTGCACGGCCCTCGACAGCAGGACCTCCACCGAGACCGCGAAGGCCGTGGGCCGGTGCGCCGCGCAGGTGGGGCCGAATCGGGTGTTCTACGGATCGCGTGACAGCGCCCTCGATATAGAAGACCTGCGCGCCGGACTCGGGGTGGAGTCGTTCGCGCTCGGCGGCGTCTCGTACGGCACGTACGTGTCCCAGTACTACGCGCAGATGTTCCCGACGCGTGTCAGCCACCTGGTGCTCGACTCGGTCGTCGACCCCGCCACTTTCAACGGCCTCGACGTGCCGTTCTACGCATCCACGAACCCCGTCCTCCAGGGCCTGTGCTCGGGCCGGCGCTGCAGGGGCATCACGCGCGATCCCGTGGCCGACGTCTCGACGCTGGTGGCGCGCACCGCCTCGACGGCCCTGCGCGGGCGGCGCACCACCATGTCGGGCTCGGTGGTGCGCTCCAGCCTGGGTGGGCCCGGCAACCAGGGTGACTTTCCCTACCTGCTCGCATCAGGAGACCTCGACATCGGACTGCGGCGCCTCTGGCCGGGTGCCGCCCGGGCGGCGGCGACCGGCGACGCCTCGCCGATGATGAGGATGCTCACCATCGCGATCAGCGGCGGCGGCCCGCCTCCGCCCACCGAGATCTCCACAGCGCTCTTCTGGTCGACCACCTGCGCGGACACCAATGCCCAGTGGACCTCGGCCACCCCGCTCGACCAGCGCCCGGCGCTCCTGCAGGCGGCTGCCGCGGCGCAGTCGGCCGCGTTCGCGCCGTTCAGCCTCACGAATGCCACCGCCGACTCCACGGGCAGCCGCTGCACCGCATGGCCCGATGCCGCCGTCGACCCGCTCCAGCCGGGGCCGCTCCCGGCCGTGCCGACCCTGCTCCTGGCGGGCGGGCAGGACATGCGCACGCCGGTGGCATCGGCGCAGGCAGTGGCTGCCCGCGCACCGGGATCGCACCTGCTGATCGCACCGGGAGCGGGCCACTCGGTGCTCGGTTCGCTCACGTGCGCGGACGATCAGCTGGCCAACCTGCTCGCGGGGCGCCGCGTGTCGACGCAGGCCTGCAACCGCGAGGCGCCCATCCCCTACCCGGTGCCCGTGCCGCCGGCCGACCTCGGCCGGGTGAGCCCCAGCGGCGCGCCCGGCACCGCCGGCCGCGTGGCGCACGCGGCGCGCATGGCCGTGCGCGATGGCGTGGACGCCATGCCCGCCGCCACCGACGCGGGCCTCGACCGCCTGCCCGGCATCCGGGGCGGCACGGCGCGCCCGCTCGACTTCCTCGGCGCGGAGATCCGCTTCACGCGCTTCAGCGCGGTGCGCGGGGTGGCCATCACCGGAACCCTGAGCTTCAACGGGAACACCTTCGAGGGCGCGGTGCAAGTGAATGGCCCGGGAGCATGGGACGGCACCCTCTACCTCGCCCGCGGAGGCCAGCGCGCGTATACGGGGTCGATCGGCGGGGTCCCCGTGCGCATCCCGCTGGGCTAGGACGCCCCGCTGGCGGATCGGCGGGCGCCCGCGCCCTCGCCGTGGTCCCCCGGGTGCACTCGCGCGCCGAGGGCCACCCCCACCAGCAGCAGGACGATGCCGGCGGCCTGCCACGGGTTCAGGCCTGATTCGCCCCACGCGATGGCGGCCATCACCGCGATGGGCGGGGCGAGCACCTCGAACAGCGCCACCCACGCGGCGCCGAGCACAGGCACGGCCCAGGTGGCCAGCACCACGGGCACGAGCGTGCCGATGATGGCGACGTAGAGGATCCCCCCCATCACCCCCTCCCTACCCCAGACGTCGGGGCCGGGAAGCACGCCGGTGGTCGCGCACAGCACGAAGGCGCAGAGGGCCGCGACGCCGAACGCCACGAGCATCGTGGGTCCCGTGCCCGCCGTGCGGCGGCATTCGAGCAGCGACAGCAGCAACACGGCCGTGGCCACCGACGACCCGAGGCCGAACCACAGCCCTGCCGACCCGAGGCCGTCAAGCCACCCCTCGCCCGGCGTGATCACGTAGAAGCCCACGATCACCACGACGATGCTGCCGATCACGGCGGCAGTCATGGGCACCTGGCGTCGCGCCATCGCCACGATGAGCAGGATCACGGGGGCGAGGCTTGCGAGCACGATCGCGCGCGTGGTGTCGGTCTTGCTGAGGGCCATGAGGAACAGCTCCTCGGCGCCGAACAGGGCGATCCCGGCAACCGCGCCGTACGCCCACCACCGCCCGCGCGCGGCCCGCAGGGCCTCCACGTGGCCCGCGGGCCCCGTGCCCGCCACGGCGCCCACCACGACCACGAGCCCCATCAGCAGCCCGATGAGGGTCACCTGCGCCTTCGGTACCAGCTGGATGACCTCGGGGGTCACGACGCCCTCGGCAAGGCCGAGCGCGAGGCCACCGGCCACGAGCAGCCCGATGGCCAGGCCGGCGCCCGGAGTGCCCGGGGTGGCGCCCGGCTCCCGCGAGCCGAGCGCGCCGAGCCCCTGCATGCCGACCGCCATCACCAGCACCGCGGTCTGGTAGGTGAGCGACCGCCCCGTGACGCTGTCGCCGCCGAATGGGCCGCCGCCGTCCAGCACGGCGATGGCCGCGAACGAGAACACGAGGATCGATGCCAGCGCCGCCGCCCTCGGCCCCCCGCGCGCGGCGACGACCGATGCCACGAGCAGCAGCACCAGGGTGAGTCCGCTCCACTCGTCCACGAACACCGCGAAGGCGAGCGCCGCCGTGATGACGAGCAGGCCGAGCACCTCCACCATCCGCCGCATGGGCACGGCGTCACGGCGGCGGCACCAGAGCACGCAGGCAGCACCGCCCACCACCACGAAGCCGGTGATCGTCGACAGGATCCACAGGGTCACCACGCTGCCCGTGGGGTCGGTCTCGACCGGCCCGAGCGCCAGCAGCGCCGCCACCCCCGCCGCGCCCAGGGGCACCGCACCCGCCGCCGCGCCCAGCAGGAACCGCGCGACATCCCCGATGCGCCCGAGGCGCAGGTCGGTGCCGAGCCGACGGATGGCCCAGGCCGCCACCACCACGGCGCCGGCGTTGGCCAGCACCACAGGGACGGTGGATGCGCCGATCACCCCGTAGGCCGGCGCGGCGGCAAGCCCCCCCACCACGATCGCGGGCCACAGCGAGATGCCCCCGAGGAGGAGCCCGGCCAGTGCAACGCCCCCGGGAACCCAGATTCCGGCGATTCCCGATCCCGGGGCGGACGTGAGGCTCGAGAGCACATCCGAGCCGGCGAATGCGACGGTGAGCACGGCGGCCCGCAGCAGCCATGCGCCCCACCCGATGGCGGGCGCGAGGCGTGGACGGGGAGCCGCGGGCATCGAGGGCAGGATAACCAGCAGGCGGCCAGGCACCACGCGAACCCCGGGCGCGCGCGGGCCCATGGAGGCCAACGCCGAGGCGGCTGCGTAGGCTTCAGCTCGAGCAAACCACTGGAGGCCCCCTTTGAAGCGCCAGATCGCCGCTGGATCCCTCATCGCCCTCAGCACCATCGCCCTCGCGGGCTGCTTCGGCGATGACTCGTCCACG
>CAIYRJ010000173.1 GCA_903928615.1 uncultured Actinomycetes bacterium
CTCGTCCACCATCAGGGCGAGGGTCGGCGGACCGGTGGGCCGTGCGATGAAGCGCTCCCACTCCATGCGTCGCCGGAAGGCGCGGCGGCGCTCGGCGAGCGAGCGGCGCTCGTCGACGACGATGCGGTAGTCGTCGGCCGTCAGCACCGCGTTGGGAATGCGCGCGGGCCAGAATGTCGGCAGCTGCGGGGAGACCCGCTGGTACCCATAGCGGCAGCTCGACGAATCGGCGTGCCACGGCGTGCCCATCCACTGGATGTAGCCACCGGGCCCGAGCCGGGAGAGGGGTCCCTGCCGCGACATCGCCACATGCGCCGTGAGCTCGGGGCCGTAGTCCGTGAGGTCCGGCCGGGTGGTGGCGTTTCGCAACCGCAGGTCGTCGGTCCAGATCCAGTTCACCCGCGCGAGCCACGGGAACTCGACCCCGGGGTGGAACGCGCCACCGAGGCAGGCATCGAGCGCCGCTCGGTCGAGCGCCGCGGGCTGGTCCGCCGGGTCGAGCGCCCCGACGGGCCCCGTGGGAAGGCCAGCGCCGACATCGAAGGCACCGGCGGCCCACGACCTCAGGTGGGCGTACTGCAGGCGGGTGAGGGCATACCACTGCCGCGCGCTCGTGAGGTTGGGCGGCATCATGATCTCGTCGCCGTAGATCTGCGGCTCGAGGTCGGGCTGCACCCGCGTGTAGTCGGGATCCCTGAAGAGCCGCAGGACCCCCTGCCGGAACGTCCGGTTGGCGGGCGATGCGTCGGCCAGGCGACGGCGCATGTCCGACCGCGTCCAGTCGCGATGCGACCCGAACCCGTAGCGCGTGAGGTAGCCCTCGTTCACCCACTGCATGTCGGTCATCCGAGCGAAGATCGGCATCACATCGGTCCCGAAGACCGTACGCCCCTTCGCGTGGCGCCCCGCGCCGTAGAGCCCCGCCAGGGCCGCGTCGTACAGCGTGATGATCCCGCTGCCGATGCCGGGCGCGTAGTTCGGGCTTCCGCACACGACGCGCGCGGGCGTGGCCTGCAGGCGCCGGCCGCCGATGGTCACGGTGGCGCGTATGGGCCCATCGCAGGTGTCGTCGATCCACCCCGCGTTGTCCGCGTAGCCGGCCAGGGGCGGGGCGCCGGGCGCCGAGTACGCGCGGCCCTGGCCCGGCAGCACCACCAGGCGGCCGTGGCCGTCGGTGAGCACCTCGCCGAAGTCGATCGGCACTCCCGCGAAGGTGCCACCGGTCAGCCGGCGGGGACGCGCGGCCGCGCCGCGCAGCACGCGCGTCGTGGCCAGCGGGTAGATGGAGGCCCTGTCGGTGACATCAGGGTTACGCAGCGTCGTTGGCGGGGCCCCGGGCACATCGAACGCCACGTCGGTGCCGTACCAGTTGGCCTTGCCGTTGCCGACCGTGATGCTCCACGAGATCTCGGCGTCGGCAGCGGTGACCTCTCCGAGCACCTCGCCGTGGGCGTCATAGGCATACACGCGGAACCGCGCGGCCTGCTTGGCCATGGCGCCGTGGGAGTCCTTGAAGGGACCGGACAGCACCTGCCCCGGCACCTCGGGCCCGAAGAAGAACGCGTCGCGACTGTTGCCCACGCGGGCGACCCCGATGGCCGGGTGGATCGCCACCCGCGCCACCCGGGACGCATCGAGCGACCCGCTCGCCGCGCGGGCGCGGCCGGCGAGCGCGGCGGGCACCATCGCCGCTGCCGCGGTGACCGCCACGCGGCCCAGGAAGTCGCGACGGGAAATGAGGGAGTCCATGCCCTAAGCCTGCCAACAGCGCCCCGGGGAGGCCCGGTCTGGCACCCTGCGCGCATGCC
>CAIYRJ010000174.1 GCA_903928615.1 uncultured Actinomycetes bacterium
CCGATCTCTCGCCCGCCGCGCGGGCGCTCGCTCAGCCGCGGCTCGCAGCCGCGTGGGTGGCGGGCGGCCACGTCGCCGGCGCGCAGCAGCAGTTGGTGCTCGCCGCTGCCCGTGATGGCGGCCGCGTGGCCCCGCTCGTGGCGCTCGTCGACCATGCGGGCCAAGGCCCCATGCTGAGGGACGCCTTCTTCCTCCCCGACATGGTGCCGGGGCGGCTGGATCGCGAGGTGCTGCGACCCATGGCCGCAGCGGGCATGCGCGCGGCCCCGGTGGCGCCCGGCCACGCCCTCGGCTCGGTGTCGGCCGCCCTCGACACCGCGCTCGCCGACGGGAGGCGCATCCCGTCCGAGGCCCATCAGTCGGTCATCACCCGCATGCGGCGCCTGCAGGGGGCCTGCGGGGGGTCATGCGCCGACCCGTCGGCCGGGACCGGACCGGTAGTGGGGTAGAATGACGGTATGTCAGATGCTCTTCCGCCCGATCTTGAGTCCGCTCTCGCCACGATCGATCCCGCCATGAAGGACAAGCTGGTCGAGGCGCTCGAACCCGTGCTCCCCGACCTGGGGCCCCGCGAGGTCGCCGTGCTGCTGCGGCTGGTGAACGGCATCAGGGATGGTGCATCGGTGCCGGAGCTCAACGCGTTCGTCCGGCTGCTGCCGGTCACCGTGAGTCGGGTGGTGCAGCCGGTCATCGAGCCGGCCGAGGTCAACTAGCACCAATCCCGCCCTGCCCGGCCCCGAGGTGGGATACCGTCGGGACATGAGCCGGAACGGCATCACCATCGCCGCAGGAGCGGCCCTCGCCGTGATCGCCACGGCATCCGCGTCGTCGGCCATGGGGCTCGGCCTGCAGCCCGTGGGGTCGGGATTCGATGGGGCCCTCGGGGTGGTGCAGGCGCCCGGTGAGTCGCGCCTGCTCGTGGTGGAGCGCCGGGGCACCGTCCGACCCATCGGCCGCAACGGGAAGCCCGGTGCGCCGTGGCTGGACATCCGCGATCGCGTCGGGTCGGAGGGCTTCGAGCAGGGGCTGCTCGGCGTTGCCTTCGCCCCCGATTTCCCCAGGTCGGGCCGCTTCTACGTCAACTACACCGACCGTCGCGGCGACACCCGCGTGGTGGAGTTCCGCGCGAAGCCCGGCGCTCGCACGGTGTCCCCGCGCACGGCGCGCGTGGTGCTGTCGCAGGATCAGCCCTACCCCAACCACAACGGGGGCGACCTGGCCTTCGGGCCCGACGGCATGCTCTACGTGGGGCTGGGTGACGGCGGCAGCAGCGGCGACCCCGGCAACCGGGCGCAGAACCTCGGCACCCTGCTCGGCAAGATCCTCCGCATCGATCCGTCCAAGCGCGCATCGGGCCGCGGCTACGCGATCCCGGCCGGCAACCCCTTCGTCGGCCGGGCGGGGGCGCGACCGGAGATCTGGGCCTACGGGCTCCGCAACCCCTGGCGCATCAGCTTCGACCGCTCCACGGGCGACCTCTGGATCGGCGACGTCGGCCAGAACGATCTCGAGGAGATCGACGTGGCGCGCGCGGGCCAGTCGGGGCTCGACTACGGCTGGAACAAGCGCGAGGGCACCGACGACTTCCGGGGCGGATCCCGTGGCGCCCGCGAGACCGCTCCGGTGGCCCAGTACCGGCACGACGATGGCAACTGCTCGGTGACGGGCGGCTACGTGGTGCGGGGGCCGGGCGCGCCGTCGCTGGCCGGCAAGTACGTGTACGCAGACTGGTGCAGCGGGCAGGCGTGGGCCGTCGATGCCAAGGCGCCGGGGACCCCCGAGGACATCACCGCCCGGCTCGGGCGCATCGCCGGCGTCACCTCCTTCGGCGAGGACCGCGCGGGCAATGTGTACGTGGTCACCAACAAGCAGGTGCGTCGCATCACCGGGTAATCTCCGGTGATGGAGACACCCCCCTCCCACGGCACCCCCGTCACGCGCCGCACCCTGCTGCTGGGCGCGGCCGCCGCAGCCGGGGCCGTGGCCCTTCCGTCGTGGTCCATCGCCGCCGCCCGGCGCGCGTCGGGCGATTCGCGCCTCGTGCGCGAGCTTCGCGCCATGACCCGCGGCCCCCTTGTGACGCGGGCCGACGCCACCCTCGGCATCGCGGCTCAGATATTCAACCCGCGCTTCGACGGCCGCCGGCCGCTCGCGGTGCTCTATGCGGCGGACGAGCGGGACGTTCAGCAGGCCGTGCGCTGGGCCGCCCGCAACGACGTGCTCATCACCGCGCGCGCCGGGGGCCACTCGTACCAGGGCTACTCCACGGTGAACGACGGCCTCATCGTCGACCTCACCAACCTCGCGCAGGTGGTCCCCAAGTCAGGTCGCGTGCCGTATGCGCGCATCGGCGGCGGCGCCGCGCTGGGGGTCACCTACCACGAGCTCGCGCCGCAGGGGCTCACGATCCCCGGCGGCACGTGCCCCACGGTGTCGGTGGGCGGCCTGGCCCAGGGCGGCGGCCTCGGCTGGGTGGCACGCAAGTGGGGAACGCTCGCCGACAACGTCCTGGGCCTCCGCATCGTCACTGCCGACGGCCGGGTGCGCGAGGCCGGGCCGCGCGGCGAGCGCGACCTCTACTGGGCCTGCCGCGGGGGCGGGGGCGGCAACTTCGGAATCATCACGGCGTACGACATCGCGGTGCATCCCGCCGAGCCCGCCATGCACTTCGTGCTCACCTTCCCGTGGGCGGACTGCCCGGACGTCATCCTCGCCTGGCAGGACTGGTGCTGGCAGGCCGACGACGGCCTGTTCAGCCTGTGCACGTCCATCACCAACGCGAACGGCGCCAACCCCATCTGCGAGGTGTCGGGGCAGTTCATCGGCAGCCAGGCCCAGCTCGAGGCCACCCTCGCCCCGCTGCTCGCCAGGGTCACCCCCAGCAGCCGCTCGATCACCCCGGCCTCGTACGCCTCGCTCATCCAGTACTGGGCGCAGTGCACGGCGCAGGCCGCGGAGCAGTGCGCGCGCCAGCAGGCGAACCCCAATGGGCAGATCACGCGCACCGCGCACTGGGGGAAGTCCGACTACGTGAAGGCCAGCACGTCGTTCAGCCGCGCGGGCGCCGAGGTGATCCGCGACTACGTGATGGAGCGCCAGGCGCAGGGCCCCGCCATGGGAACCGGCATGATGATCCTCGACTCCTACGGTGGCGCCATCAATCGCGTGCCGGCCACCTCGACGGCCTTCGCCCATCGCGACATGCGCTTCTCGATGCAGTACGAGGCCTACTGGCCCCAGCCCCAGTTGCAGGAGCCCGCGGTGCAGTGGCTGCGCCGGTTCGAGAAGGCGCTGGCCCCCCATGTGTGCGGCCAGAAGTACGTCAACTACATCGACTCCGACCAGCGGGACCGCCCGCAGGTGTACTACGGCCGCAACCTCGACCGGCTCATCGACACCCGCCGCCGATTCGATCCCGACGAGGTCTTCCGCTTCCGCCAGGCGATCCCGCTCAGGCGCCCGCGGGCCTGATCACCAGCCGAGTGTCCCCTCGCCGCCCTTGAACGGGCCCACCACGTCGGGGGTGATCCACCCGCCGTAGAAGCCGCCGGGCTGGGGAACCGCGGCCTGGCCGTCCACCGTGCACTCCACGGCACCCGGGTAGAACGCGATGTGGCCGGCGATGGGCGCGAAGGCGGGGACCGGCGTGCGGTAGCGCCACGCCGCCCGCGGCACCACGATCTCGTCCACCGCCACGTCGAGGTAGTCGGCCTGGCCCTTCCACTCGCAGATGGTGCGCCCGGGAACCTGCCTCAGGTGCTGCATGGCGATGTCGTCGGGCGGCAGGTACCACGATGGCGCGTGGCTGGTCTCCATCACCCGCCACGCGCGATGGGTGTCGGCCAGCACCACGTCGCCCAGCTGCACCACCACGTGCCGGTCACTGCGCTCCAGGCGGGGTGGGCGGGGGTAGTCCCACACCGACTCCTGCCCGGGGCCGACGGGATCGGGGTCGGGCCACGGCAGCCTCATGAGTCCCACCCGGCCAGGAGCGCGTCCACGATTCCCCGCACGCGGTCCACGTCGCCGGCATCCGCGGCGTCGCGCAGCGCCACGAGCATCTCGGGCGGAGCCGCCATCAGGGCCTCCGCGCCGGCACTGCTCCATCGCACCAGCGCGTGATGCACCACGTCGTCCACCGGCAGTCCGAGCTCGCCGGCCAGCACCGCGATGCCCGGCATGGGGTCGGTCAGCCTCGACGCGGCCACCTCGGCGCGGAACCTGCCCCCGGGGTCAAAGGTCTCGGGATCGCTCACACGGTCACGGTAGCGGGCGGGGCTGCGCTAGCGTCACCCCCGTGAGTTCCCCGCACGAACCCGTGGTGCCCAGCAGCGGCTGGGGCGTGGCGCACCTCATGCTGAGGGCGCGTCCCGACGACGGCACCGGGCTGCCCATCCAGGCCGCGCTCCGCGCCTTCACCGAGGCCGCGCCCGAGAACCAGGTGCGCGCCTTCTCGGTGCTGGGCGGGCGCGCCGACTTCGGCGTCATGCTGGTGGCCCCGAACCTGCACGACCTCGACGTCGCGGTGAAGGGCGTCACCGCCGGCCCCGTGGACGTGGTCTACACGTACCTCTCGGTCACGGAGGAGAGCGAGTACCGCGCCACCGAGGACGACGAGCGCGCGCGGCTCATGGAGCTCGGCGAGGACGACGTGGAAGGCAAGCTCGCGGAGTGGAACGAGCGCATCGCCCACTACCGCGAGATGCGCGTGCACCCCGATCTGCCGGTGCGCAAGCTCCTGTGCTTCTACCCCATGAGCAAGCGCCGCGAGGGCGACGACAACTGGTACGCCCTGTCGTTCGACGAGCGCAAGGCCCTGATGATGGGCCACGGCACGCTCGGCCGGAAGTTCGCGGGGCGCGTGACCCAGCTCATCACCGGCTCCACGGGACTTGACGATTGGGAGTGGGGGGTCACGCTGTTCAGCGATGACCTCGCCGCGCTCAAGGAGATCGTCTACGAGATGCGCTTCGACGAGGTGTCCACCCGGTTCGGCGAATTCGGGCCGTTCTTCGTCGGGCTCATCATGGATCCCGCTGACGTGCTGGAGCGCTCCGGCCTGAAGTAGCGCGCTGACGCGCCCGGCGGGTGATGGGCCCCGCGGGCTCCTCGGCGAAACGGGATCGGCATTTGCGGGGGCCGCAAATGCAGGATCCCCGGCTCGGACGCCCGCGCAGCCCATCTCCCGCCGGGCGCCCCACCATGCGCCGCTTGCCTCCAACCACTCCGGCATGCCGGTCGGGCTGGGCTACGACAGGCTTCTCAGCACCCCGTCGGTCCTTGCGAACCATGAGCCGCCCAGCATCGCGCAGTGCACCAGCAGCGGGAGCAGCTGATTGAGCTCCACGCGCTCGCGCCAGCCGGGGGCCAACGGGAACTCCTCGTCGTAGGCCGCCAGCACGCGCTCGCCGAAGCCCCCGAACAGCAGCATCATCCCGATGTCCACCTCGCGGTGGCCGCCGTAGGCATCGCAGTCGATGAGCA
>CAIYRJ010000175.1 GCA_903928615.1 uncultured Actinomycetes bacterium
GTGAAGCAGGTGGACAAGGGCAGCCGCATCGCGGGGATCGTCACCTCGCCCGCCGGCGACCAGTGCCCGTCGTCGTGCCCGCGCAACGCCAACGCGCGCACCAGCCCGTCGGACTTCCTCAAGGGCGTGAGCATCCCGGGCCGCCGCCCGCCGATGGACGCCGTGAGCCACCACCCGTACCCCATCACCAAGCCGCGCGACACCAACTTCCCGGGCTCGTCGTACATCGACCTCTACAACATCAACCGCTTCCAGCAGGAGGTGGATCGCACCTACCTGCGCGGCAAGCGCCTGTGGCTCACGGAGTTCGGCTTCGCCACGGTGAAGGTGAGCGAGTACTCGATGTTCGTGAGCGAGGCCGAGCAGGCGCAGTACCTGCAGGACGCCTACCGCCGCGTGCGCCCGAACAAGCGCATCGGGATGTTCGTGTGGTACTTCCTCCAGGACAACGGCGCCTGGGGATCGGGCCTGCTCAAGCAGGACGGCAAGGCGAAGCCCGCGGCCGAGGTGTTCTCGCTGCCCATGTCGCCGCTCTCGCCGCGTCCGGTGGCGAAGGGCGCAACGGCCACGCTGGTGGGTCAGGTGCGCCCGGCGCGCCAGCCCACGGAGGTGACCGTGCAGGCGCGCAACGGCGACACCTGGACCGACGTGGCCGTGGTGACCACCGCCAAGGACGGCTCGTTCGCGCTGAAGGTGAAGCCCTCCGCGAGCACCCTGTACCGCGCCACGTGGACCGGCGAGGTGCCCAGCGGACCCCAGGCCACCAAGACCTCGTGGCCGGTAACGGTCCGCGTGAAATAGGCGGTAGCCTGACCACGTGAGCTCGCCGCCGCCACCGCCGAGTCGCAGCACCGCCACGCCGCAGGAGGCCGGGGAGCGCCTGGCCTCACGCGACGTGCGCTTCGTGCCGATCCTGCGCGGCCGGCAGGGGCGCGACTACATCCGTCGCGCGCTCAGCGTGGTGGCGCTGCTGGCCATCGACATCTCGTCGGTGTTCCTGGGGCTCTACGCCGTGCTGGCGTTCAAGCTGATCCTGCAGGGGCAGCCCATCGACTCGGGCGCCATCTGGTCGGTGGAGCAGAAGGCACTGCCGCTCGTGACCATCACCCTGGTGCTGGTGTTCGCGAAGTACGGCCTCTACGCCGAGCGCGAGGAGCGCGGGGGCTCGAGCCGCATCCTCTCGGCGGTCACGGTGTCCACGCTGATCGTGCTGGCCCTGGTGCTGGCCAGCGGCTGGCGCTTCAACACCTTCTACATCTTCTACTCGTCGTGGTTCGTCATCGCGGTGCTGGTGATCGTGCTGCGCGCCTCGTGGGACAGCGTCACCGCGCTGGTGCTCGACTGGACCAAGTTCGAACGCCGGGCGCTCATCGTGGGCACCCCCGACATGACCGTGCCCATCGCCGAGAGCATCACCCGCGCCAGCACCGACCGCCACGGCGTGGCCTACCGCGTGGTGGGCACGCACTCGCTGGTGTCGGGCGTGGGCACCGACAACGAGCCGCCGGCCGCGCGCGAGCTCGACCTCATGCTCGACCCCACGCAGATCGACGAGGTCATCCTCGCGGGGCAGGCCGGGCGCGACCAGTCGATCCTCGACCTGCTCGACGTGTGCCGGCGACGCGGCATCCCCGTGCGGCTCGCGCCCACCACGGCCCAGCTGCTCTCGCACTCCATCCGGGCGGTGCCCGCCCCCGGGCTTCCGCTCTTCGAGCTGCGCCCGCCGGTGCTGAGTGGCCTGGCGTTCTTCGCCAAGCGCGCGTTCGACCTGGTGGTGGGCGCGCTGCTGGTGGTGCTGCTCTCGCCCATCATGCTGTTCGCGGCCGCCGCCATCTGGCTGGAGGATCGCGGCCCCATCACGTACCGCAACCGGCGCATGGGGGTGGAGGAGCACCCCTTCGACTGCCTGAAGTTCCGCACCATGCGCGTGGGGGCCGACCAGCAGCAGGCCGACCTCGAGGACCGCAACGAGGCCGACGGCGCGCTGTTCAAGATCGCCGACGACCCCCGCGTGACGAAGGTGGGCAAGTTCCTGCGGCGGTTCTCCATCGATGAGCTGCCGCAGCTGTTCAACGTGCTGAAGGGCGAGATGTCGCTGGTGGGCCCGCGGCCGCTTCCCGAGCGCGACTTCCTGCTGCTCGACGACCTGCAGAAGAAGCGCTACCTGGTGCTGCCGGGCATGACCGGCCTGTGGCAGGTGAGCGGTCGCGCCGACCTGTCGTTCGATGAGCTCGTGCGCCTCGACTTCTATTACATCGAGACGTGGTCGATCTGGCTCGACCTGGTCATCCTCGTGCGCACCATCCCGGCGGTGCTCTTCAAGAAGGGCGCCTACTGATGCGTGGTGGCCGGGACTGCGTGCTCGGGCCGGCGTGCGTGACTGGCGCTGGCCGGAGCGTGACTGGCACCGGAGCGGTGCCTGTCACGGGGGTAACGACTGGTGCGCGGCGATGAGCACGGAGCCCGACCCCGATGAGCTGCTGGCGCAACTGCGCGACGCCGCGGGCGAGCCGCCGCTGCCGCCGCTGCGCATCGCCGACTCCGCACCCTCGGCAC
>CAIYRJ010000176.1 GCA_903928615.1 uncultured Actinomycetes bacterium
CGAGGGCGTGGCCGAGGCGTGGCGCGAGCGACGCGATCAGGTGATGCGCCAGGCCGAGTCGCTCGCCGACGGCATCCGCCAGCAGTCCGCAGTGGAGGTGATCGCGCCGCCGCCTGCCGAGGACGCCCTGGCCGAGGCCGTGCGGGTGCTTGCCGATCTCTACGACGATGAGCACGGCGGCTTCGGCGGGGCGCCGAAGTTCCCGCCGTCGGTGGCGATCGACCTGCTGCTGCGTCGGCACTGGGCCGGGCGCGACGCCGGAGGGGCGGCGCTGGCCATGTCCACCGGAACGCTCGACGCCATGGCCGCGGGTGGCGTGTTCGACCAGGCGGGTGGCGGCTTCCACCGCTACTCGGTGGACGACATCTGGCTGGTGCCGCACTTCGAGAAGATGCTCTACGACAACGCCCTGTTGCTGCGCGACTACGCGCTGGCCCTGCGCCTGACCGGCGACGAGCGCCACGGCGAGGTGGCGGCCCGCATCGCCGGGTACCTGCTGCGCGAGATGCGGGTGGACGGCGGCGCGTTCGCCGCCGCGCAGGACGCAGACTCGCCCGGCGGCGAGGGCGCGTTCTTCACGTGGACGCCCGGGGAGATCCGTCAGGTGCTGGGCGCCGAGGAGTCGGATGCGGTGATCGCCCGCTTCGGCGTGACCGCCCGGGGCAACTTCGAGGGGCGGAACATCCTGCGCGTGGTGGCGCCCGGGGTGACGGTGCCGCCGTCGGCGCTCGAGGCGCTCTACGAGGCACGCGCGCTGCGGCCCGCGCCCGCGCGCGACGACAAGGTGATCGCCTCGTGGAACGGCCTCGCGATCGGCGCCCTCGCCGAGGCCGGCATGGGCATGCGACGCGACGACTGGGTGCAGGCCGCGCGCGAGGCCGCGCGGTTCGTGCTCGACGAGATGGTGGTGGATGGCCGGCTCATGCGCGTGCACGCCGACGGGCGGGCCCGCCACCTCGGAACCCTCGAGGACCATGCGGACATGGCCGACGGGCTGCTGGCCCTCTATGCCGCCGACTTCGACCCGGAGTGGCTCGAGGCCGCACGCCGGCTGGCCGACGCCATGCTCGACCTCTTCGCCGATCCCTCGGGCGCCGGCTTCTTCATGTCGGGCACCGACGCGCCGCCGCTCATCGCCCGCACCCGTGACCTGGAGGACCACCCGTCGCCGTCGGGCAACGGCCAGGCCGCCTGGGTGCTCGCTCGCCTGCACCTGCTCACGGGCGACGAGCGCCAGCGCGAGGCGGCGACCGGTGCCGTGGGGCTCGTGGCCGCGCAGGCGCGGAAGTGGCCCCAGGCCTTCGCGCGCGCGCTCGCGGCCGCCGACCTGCTCGCCAGCCGACCGGTCGAGGTGGCGGTGGCCGGCGGGCTCGACGACACCCGCACCGCCGCGCTCGTGGATGCGGCGCGCTCCGCGGCCGGCCCCTACGCCGTGATCGCCGCCGGCGATCCCGCCGATGCGCGGACGGTGGCGGCCGCGCCGCTTCTCGCCGACAGGGCCCTCGTGGACGGCGCACCCAGCGCCTATGCCTGCAGCGGGTTCGCGTGCAGGGCACCGGTTTCCGACCCCGATGCCCTGATGATCGCGCTCCGCGACGGCTGACCGCCTATCCTCCCGCGCATGGCAGACCTCGACGAGATCCGTTCGATGATCGAAGCCGCGCTCCCCGGGGCGCAGGTGGAGGTGCAGGACCATGGCGGCGGGGACCACCTGTCGGCGATGGTGGTGGCACCGCAGTTCGAGGGAATGAGCCGCATCGACCAGCACAAGGCCGTGTACGCCGCCGTCCAGGCGCGCATCGACGACGGCCAGATCCACGCGCTCGCGCTGAAGACGCGGGCCCCGGAGGCATCATGAGCAGCGACGTCAGCACCATGACCGAGGAGCAGATCCTCGAGCAGATCCAGGCGGAGGTCGCGGCCAACCGCGTCTTCCTCTACATGAAGGGCACGCCGGACGCGCCGGCCTGCGGCTTCTCGATGCGCGTGGTGCAGATCCTCGACCACCTGGGCACCGAATACGGCGCCAGGAACATCCTCGAGGACCCGCGGGTGCGCATGGTGCTGTCGGGATGGTCCGACTGGCCGACGATCCCGCAGCTCTTCATCGACGGCAAGCTGGTGGGCGGGTGCGACATCGTCACCGAGCTCTACCAGGACGGCGAGCTGCAGCAGCTGCTGCCCTCGTGACCACGAACCAGGACCACACGTGACCAGTCATCCCCTCGAGTTCTCCGAGGATCTCCAGGACACCTCGCCGGCGACCCGCATCGGGCTGTCGCGCGCGGGCGTGTCGCGCTCGGCCAAGGCGATCCGCCTGGCCTTCGGCGGCTCCGAGCACTACATGGACGCCACCGTGGAGTGCGTGGTGGACCTGGACCCCGACCAGAAGGGCGTGCACATGTCGCGCTTCGAGGAGGAGGTCAACGAGGCGATCGACGCCGTGCTCATCGGCGAGGCCGTGGCCATCGAGGCGCTGGCCGAGAACATCGCGCGACGCGTGGTGGAGCGCCAGGGCGCCCTGCGCGGAATGGCGACGATCCGCGCGCGCTACCCGGTGGAGAAGCGCACGCCGGTGACCGACGTGGCCACGCAGGAGATGTACGGCCTCATCGGCACGGCCGCCGCACGCCCCGGCAGCAGCCGCCGCGCGGTGGGCGTGTCGGCACAGGGCATGAACGCCTGCCCCTGCGCCCAGGGCCTCGTGCGCGAGCAGGCCGAGGCGGCGCTGGCGGCCGACGGCTTCACCTCCGACGAGATCGACCGCATCGTGGCCCGGGTGCCCATCGCCACCCACAACCAGCGCGCCCGCGGCACGCTGATCGTCGGCAGCCCCGACGGCCGCGACGTGCCCGCCGACACCCTGATCGAGATCGTCGAGGACGGCATGTCGTCGGAGATCTACGAGCTGCTGAAGCGCCCCGACGAGCTCTACGTGGTGGACAAGGCCCACCGTCGCCCGCGGTTCGTCGAGGACTCAGTGCGCGAGATGATCGCCGGCCTCATCGCCCGGTTCCCCGACCTGCCCGACGACTCCTTCGTCTCGGCGCACCAGGAGAACTACGAGACCATCCACACCCACGACGTCGAGGCCGAGCGCCACGGCGTCCTCGGCGAGATGCGCGCCGAGGTGGCCGGCGGCGCCCACGCCGCCCGGCACCTCACCCTGCCGGAATGGCTCGACGGCCCCACCTGATCTGCCCTACCTAGCGCCCTGCGGGGCCGGGAGGCAGTAGTACCCCCGCCGAAAAAGCGCGAGAGGCGGGAGGCCCATCACATCGGGGTGGCGGCGATCGCAGCCGGGGATGATGCATTTGCGGTCCCCGCAAATGCCGATCCCGTTTCGGCGAGTGGCCGCCACCCCGAGATGACAGGCCTGCCGCACTGCTGTGGTATTCGGCGGGGGTACTACTGCCCCTCGGCCCCCCGGAGCGCCCCGGGGTGCCGGATCAGGTGGGGGCGTCGAGCCATTCCGGCAGGGTGAGGTGGCGCGGGGCGTGGGGGCCGCCGGCCACCTCGGCGCGCATCTCGCCGAGGACG
>CAIYRJ010000177.1 GCA_903928615.1 uncultured Actinomycetes bacterium
CCAGGATGCGCAGCGCCTCGCGCACCGGGAGGCGACTTCCCCCGAGTCGCTCGGCCACCTCCTCTTGGCGAATGCGCTCCCCCGGGGCGCGGGCGCCCGTGAGGATCTCCTCCCGGAGAGCCTGCGCCACCCGCTCCGTGGCAGACGTGATCGAGCCCTCGCTCACGTCCGCGCTACCTCGTGTCATGCCTCCTGCTCGTCTCCCGGTTTCACTCTCTGTCGGTTCGGCACTGATGGTGAGCTGGGCACCGGGCCTTCGCTAGTCGAAGAGTTCCGGATGGTGATCGAACGCCTTGCCGCCTGGGTAGGAGACGAGTTCGAACTGCATGCCCCACGGCGCCAGGAAGTACACCCAGCGCTGTCCTTCACTTGCACTGCGGCTGGCCGTGGGCTCTCCCAGTACACGGACACCACGCTCCCTGAGGTACGCCACCGCAGCATCCATGTCATCGACGTAGAGGGCGACGTGATGACCCCCGACATCACTGTTGCGCGGCAGGCTCGTCTCCTGGTCGGGCGCCTCGTACTGGAAGACCTCGAAGACCGCTTGCCCGCCCAGCCGGAAGAAGTGGAGCTCCCGCATCACCGCGCGCGGGTGGACATGCAGATGCTCGCTCATCCATTCGGAGTCAGGATGCTCGAACGGCCCGAGCCGGTACATGTACTCGCACCCGAGCACGTCCACGAGGAACTCATGCGCCTGCGCGAGATCGGGCACGGTGAACCCGATGTGGTCGAGCCGGCGGACGCCGGGCAGGGCAGCCATCGCGCTCCTCTCTCGGCCCCTTAACGCGGGGCTATGGATCCAAAAATACTCTGTGACTCCCGGAAATCCCGGTCATCGTCACTTTTCTCTTGAAGTTGGATCCAAGATGGCTACCATAGCGTCATGCCAGAGCTCACACCGCTGCGCCCTGAGGCGCCGTGGACCCGCCTGTCCACGACCATCGAGGACTGGGACGCCGCCGACCCCTCGCTCCTCCTCACCATGCTGGCCCAGGTGGGCATCATCCGCGCCTTCGAGGAGGAGGTCCTCTCCCTTGCCGCCGCGGGCTTGGTCCACGGACCCGCGCATTCCAGCATCGGGCAGGAGGGTGGAGCGGTCGGCTCCGTCCTGGCGCTGATCCCGGGCGACACCGTGAACGGCTCTCACCGCGGACACCACCAGTTCCTCGCCAAGGTCCTCGCTCATGTAGCTCCCGAAGGTCTGGACCCCCGTTCACCGCTCAAGCCTCAGGTGCGCGACGTGCTGCATCGGACTCTGGCGGAAATCTGCGGACTGGACCACGGCTTCAGCCGTGGTCGCGGCGGATCAATGCACCTGCAGTGGCATGACGCGGGAGCCATCGGAACCAACGCCATCGTCGGTGGAGGGGTGCCCCTCGCCGCCGGCTCGGCGTGGGCCCACCGGCACTCCGCATCCGGAAACGTCGCCGTGACCTACTTCGGAGATGGAGCGTCGAACATCGGCTCGACCCTGGAAACCTTCAACCTCGCTGCTGCATGGGACCTCCCCCTGTGCTTCTTCATCGAGAACAACCTCTACGCCGTCTCGACGCACGTGGAGGAGGTGACCAAGGAGCCACGCCTGTCGGCGCGCGGCCCCGGCTTCGGAATGGCCAGCTGGAAGGTCGACGGCATGGATCCTCTCGCCGTGTACCTCGCCATGGTCGAGGCGGGCGACCGCATGCGGGCAGGCGCCGGCGCCACGGTGATCGAGGCGGACGTCTACCGCTTCTTCCACCAGAACGGCCCCTTCCCGGGCAGCGCCTTCAAGTACCGGCCCCGCGAGGAGGAGGACGCCTGGCGGGAACGCGACCCCATCGAGCTCGTACGCGCACACGTCGTGCGGC
>CAIYRJ010000178.1 GCA_903928615.1 uncultured Actinomycetes bacterium
CCCACGATGACTTCATCGGGCGCCACATCGGCCCATCGACCGACGACGTGGCGTACATGCTCGGCGCACTGGGCGCCGACTCGCTGGATGAGCTCATCGAGCAGACCGTGCCGGCGTCGATCCGCCTGGACCGCCCGCTCGACCTTCCCGCCGCGGAGTCGGAAGCCGAGGCCGTCGCCCGCCTGCGCGACCTGGCCAGCCGCAACACCGTGATGCGCTCGATGATCGGCCTGGGCTACCACGGCACCATCACCCCGCCGGTGGTGCTGCGGAACATCCTCGAGAACCCCGCCTGGTACACGTCGTACACGCCCTACCAGCCCGAGATCTCGCAGGGGCGCCTCGAGGCGCTGCTCACGTTCCAGACCATGGTGAGCGACCTCACCGGGCTCGAGCTCGCCAACGCCTCGCTGCTCGACGAGGGAACGGCCGCGGCCGAGGCCATGACCATGGCGCAGCGCGCCGGGAAGAGCGACTCGCCGGTGTTCTTCGTCGATTCCGAGTGCCACCCCCAGACCATCGCGGTGGTGCAGACCCGCGCGGTGCCGCTGGGCATCGAGGTGGTGGTGGGCGACCCGTCCGCCGACCTTCCGGACGCCATGTTCGGGGCGCTGCTCGCCAGCCCGGCGTCCACCGGCGAGGTGCGCGACCTCGCGCCGGCCATCAGCCAGGTGCACCACGCCGGCGGGCTGGCCATCGTGGTGGCCGACCCGCTCTCGATGGTGCTCGTCACGTCGCCCGGCGCCATGGGCGCCGACATCGCCGTGGGCTCGATGCAGCGCTTCGGCACCCCCATGGCCTTCGGCGGCCCGCACGCCGGATTCATCGCCACGCACGAGCAGTTCGCGCGCTCGCTGCCCGGCCGTCTCGTGGGGGTCTCCATCGATGCCGCGGGACGCCCCGCGCTGCGCCTGGCGCTGCAGACCCGCGAGCAGCACATCCGCCGCGAGAAGGCCACGAGCAACGTGTGCACCGCGCAGGCGCTCCTGGCCATCACCAACGCCATGTACGCCTCGTGGCACGGGCCCGATGGCCTGCGCCGCATCGCCGAGCGGGTGCTCAGGCTCACGGGCATCCTGGCCCAGGGGCTGCGCGACGGCGGCGTGGATCTGGAGAACGACACCTGGTTCGACACCATCACGGCCCGCGTGCCCGGCCGCGCCGCAGAGGTGCACCGCGCTGCGCGCGCCGAGGGCATCAACCTGCGCGAGATGGGCGACGACCGCATCGGCATGACGCTCGACGAGGTCACCACCCGTGCCGACGTCGAGGCCGTGTGGCGCGCGTTCGGCGTGCAGGGATCGGTGGACGACCTCGACGCCGCGGCGCCCGAGGGCATCCCCTCCTCCCTGCTGCGCGATGACGCCATCCTGGGTCACCCGGTGTTCCACCGGTACCGCACCGAGACCGAGATGCTCCGGTACATCCGCCGGCTCTCCGACCGCGACCTGGCGCTCGACCGCACGATGATCCCCCTGGGCTCGTGCACGATGAAGCTCAACGCCACCACCGAGATGGAGCCCATCACCTGGCCGGAGTTCGCGGCGATCCACCCGTTCGCGCCCGAGGACCAGGCGCAGGGCTACCTGCAGATGATCCGCGACCTCGAGGCGGCCCTCTGCGAGGTGACCGGCTACGACGCCGTGTCGCTGCAGCCCAACGCCGGCTCGCAGGGCGAGCTCGCGGGCCTGCTGGCCATCCGCGCGTACCACCTCGCCAATGGCGACGATCAGCGCACCGTGTGCCTCATCCCGTCCTCGGCGCACGGCACCAATCCGGCGTCCGCCGTGATGGCCGGCATGAGCGTGACCGTGGTGGGCTGCGACGCCGACGGCAACGTCGACCTCGACGAGCTGCGCGCCAAGGCCGCCGAGGCCGGCGACCGCCTCGCGGCGATCATGATCACCTACCCGTCCACGCACGGGGTGTTCGAGGAGGGCGTGGGCGAGCTCTGCTCCATCGTCCACGAGCACGGCGGGCAGGTGTACGTGGACGGCGCCAACCTCAACGCGCTCGTGGGGCTGGCCAAGCCCGGCGAGTTCGGCGCCGACGTGTCGCACCTCAACCTGCACAAGACCTTCTGCATCCCGCACGGCGGGGGCGGCCCGGGCGTGGGCCCCGTGGCGGTGCGCGCCCACCTGGCGCCCTACCTGCCCAACCACCCCATGCGCGCGGACGCCGGCCCGGCCACGGGCGTGGGCCCGGTGTCGGCGGCTCCGTGGGGGTCGGCAGGCATCCTTCCCATCCCCTGGGCGTACATCACCATGATGGGCGGCGAGGGGCTCACCGAGGCCACCAAGGTGGCGATCCTCTCGGCCAACTACGTGGCCGCGCGCCTGGCCCCGCACTACCCCATCCTGCACACCGGCGCGAACGACCGCGTGGCGCACGAGTGCATCCTCGACATGCGGCCGATCAAGGACGCCTCCGGGGTGACGGTGGACGACATCGCCAAGCGACTGATCGACCACGGCATCCACGCACCCACGATGTCGTTCCCCGTGGCGGGCACGCTCATGGTGGAGCCCACCGAGAGCGAGCCGCTGCCCGAGCACGACCGCTTCTGCAACGCCATGATCGAGATCCGCGACGAGATCGCGCGGGTGGAGGCCGGCGAGTGGTCACCCGACGACAGCCCGCTGCG
>CAIYRJ010000179.1 GCA_903928615.1 uncultured Actinomycetes bacterium
GTTCGTGCCGCAGCTGTTCCCCGCGCGCGCCGAGCAGGCCGAGGCCTACGCCACGATGGAGGGGCGCGCGGAAATGGCGTACTTCAACGCCACGCTGCAGGCCGCGTACTTCATCCTCGCCGTGCGGGCCATCGGGCTTTCCGCCGGACCCATGAGCGGGTTCGACTACCCCGCGATGGATCGCGAGTTCTTCCCCGACGGCCGCTACGCATCGGTGCTGGTGGTCAACTTCGGCATGCCCGGGCCCGACGCGTGGTTCCCGCGCCTGCCACGCCTCGACTACGGCCAGGCGGTGACGGAGATCTAGGCGACGGGGGTAATCTGTCCCGCAGCACCCCCGCCCACCGCCCGGAAGGACCTCCATGCCCCGCTCGTCCCGGCTCGCCGCCGTGCTCGCCCCGCCCGCCCTGTTGATCGGCGCCGTGGGCGCTGCCGTGGCCGCCACCCCCGGTGTCGTCACGGAGTACCCCACCAACACCGGGTCCATTCCGTCGGGCGGCATCGGAGTGGCGCCGAGCGGCACCGTCTACGGCGTCTTCAACAACATCAACGCGGTGGTGCCCTTCACGTCGTCGGGCACGGGCGGGCAGGTATCGGTGGCGGCGGGCGGCAGCCTCGTGAGCAGCATCGCGCCGGGCCCCGACGGCGCGATGTGGATGACCTACAACTTTACCAGCACGCTGGGGCGCCTGGATCCCGCGTCGGGACCCACCACGCAGGTGGGCGGCCTGTCGTCCGCGGGCTGGTCGTCGTCGGCCGGCCCCGACGGGCGCCAGTGGGTCACGCTCACGGGTGGGCAGATCGCCGCGGTCACGTCCTCCGGCGCCGTCAGCAACTACGCCGTTCCCACCGCCAACCCCGGCCTGATCGGCATCACGCCCGGCCCCGACGGGCGCATGTGGTTCACCGAGACCCGGGCCAACAAGGTCGGCGCCATCACCACGTCGGGGCAGGTGACCGAATACACCTTGCCCACCGCCGGGGCGCAGCCGCAGTACATCGCCGCGGGCGCTGACGGCAACCTCTGGTTCACCGAAGCCGGAGGCAACAAGATCGGCCGCGTCACCACGAGCGGGGTGATCACCGAGTTCCCGGTTCCCACCGCCAACGCCCGGCCACTCGGCATCGCCGCGGGCGCCGACGGCAACCTGTGGTTCACCGAGCCCATGGCCGGCAAGGTGGCGTCCATCACCACCACCGGGGCGATCACCGAGTACTCCGCGGGCATCGCCCCCAACTCGTACCCCGCGATCATCGCGGCCGGGCCCGGTGGGCTGATGTGGTTCAGCAACCAGGACGCCCCGCTCGTCGGCAGCATCACCACCGGCAGCGCGGCACCTGCCCCGGCGCCCGTGCCCACGCCGAGCGTGGCGCCGGCAGGGCCGACGAACGTCGTCACCCCGGTCACCCGAAACCTGCGCACCACCACGAAGGACGGGCGCACCACGATCACCTTCACCCTGCGCTATGCCGCCAGCGGCAACTACGCGTTCCGCCTCGAGACCAGGGCGGGCACGGTGCTGCCCATTCTGGCCGGGTCCGACATCGCGGGCGTTCCCGTGAGGAAGAGCACCCGCAAGGCCGTGACGGTGCGGAATGCCAGGGCGGGCAGGACCGTGAAGGTGAAGGTGGTGATGAAGGGCAAGCCCGCCAAGGGCACGGCGCTTCGCGCGATCGTGGCCGGGCCCAAGGGGTCGCGCACCACCGAGACCA
>CAIYRJ010000180.1 GCA_903928615.1 uncultured Actinomycetes bacterium
GCGGCATACCGGCGCATCACCCGCAACGGGCTGAAGGGCCTCGACTCGGGGCTCGATCCCGGTCGGCTCATGGGTGCCGCCGCCGTGCTGTCGGGCGATGCGCCGTCGCCCGCGGACGTGCAGCGCCTGCTCGACGCACTTGGCGCCGCCTCGGTGGACGAGGCCCTCGCAAAGGCCAACGGCACGGCGCGACGCAGGCGCTAGTGGCAGGGCCGTAGGCCCGGTCGGCCCTGTGGCCAGCCGACCCCGGCACCCCTTGTGCGCGGGGCCATGCGCGTGACGGTGCTCCGGTTGAGAGCGTGCGGGTGCCCCGAGACGGGGTGACCTGAATCCCCTTTCCCGGAGGTCGAAGTGAATAGCGTCGCCATTGACACCGTATGGGTGGTGGTGGCCGGATGCCTGGTGCTGCTCATGCAGGCCGGGTTTGCCTGCCTCGAGATGGGCCTCTCGCGCATGAAGCACTCGGGCGCCGTGGCCGCGAAGATCCTCGTGAACTTCGCGCTCGCCCTCGTGGTGTTCTGGGCGGTCGGCTACGCCATCGCCTTCGGCGATGGCAACGGTCTCTTCGGCTCGACCGGCTGGTTCATCGAGATCGGCAACGCCGGCGGGGTCGAGTCGCTCTCGTACTCGGGCATCGACGAGGCCACGAAGTTCTTCTTCCAGTCGATGTTCGCGGCCGTGGCGCTGGCGATCGTGTGGGGCACCATGCTCGACCGCGCGCGGTTCGTCACCTACCTGCCCTTCGCGATCCTGTTCGTGGGCATCATCTACCCGCTCGTTGCGCACTGGGTGTGGGGCGGCGGCTGGCTCTACGAGAATGGCTTCCAGGACTTCGCCGGCTCGGGGGTGGTGCACGTGACCGGCGCGTTCGCGGGCCTCGCGGGCGCCATCGTCGTGGGCGCCCGCATCGGAAAGTACCGCGACGGGAAGCCGCAGCCGATCCCGGGGCACTCGATGCCGCTGGCCATCCTGGGGGTGCTGCTGCTCTGGGTGGGCTGGATGGGATTCAACGCCGGGTCGTTCCTCGGCGCCGAGGGCAAGCCGATCGGCCAGGTGATCGTGGTCACCTGCCTCGCCGGCGCCTTCGGCGTGCTGGCGGCGGTGGTGATGGCGCGCGTGCTGCTCGGCAGCTTCGACATCGGCATGATGGGCAACGGTGCCATCGCGGGCCTCGGCGCCATCGCCGGCCCGTGCGCCTTCGTGGAGCCGTGGGCGGGGGTGATCATCGGCGTCGTCGCCGGCGCGGTGATGGTCCCGATGGTCATCTTCATCGACCGCCGCGGAATCGACGACCCCATCGGGGTATTCGCCGGGCACGGCATGGGCGGCATCGTCGGGGTGCTCGCCGCGGGCATCTTCACCACGTCCGAGGCTGCCTCGCGGCTCGGCGGCCGACCCGGCCTGGTCTACGGCGGCGGCTTCACCCAGTTGGGGTGGCAGTTCGTGGGCCTCGTGGCCATCGCGGGATTCGCCTTCGTGACGGCCTGGGTCGCCTTCAAGTTGATCGCAGTGACCGTGGGTCTTCGGGCATCGGAGGCCGACGAGATGGCCGGGCTCGACATCTCCGAGCACGGAATGTTCGGCTACCCGGAGCGGTTCATCGAGGTGGTGGGCGCGGAGCCCGAGGAGCCGATCTCGAGCGTGGGGGCGCCGATCACGTCACACTGAGGGCGTGCTGGTGCTGTTCGACATCGATGGGACCCTCCTGCACGGGCGCCCCGAAGGCCACACACGGGCCATGGTCGACGCCATGGCCCGTGTGTGGTCGGTGGATGCCGTGCCCGACGACATCTGGGACATCGCCCCCGCCGGGCGCACCGACCGCGAGATCGCGCGCCTCGTGCTGAGGGGGCACGGCGTGGCGGATGCGGAGATCGACGCGGGCATCGCCGAGTGGATGATCATCGCCGGGCAGGTGCACGAGCGGGTGGCCGGTGACCACGCCGCCCCGATGGCGGCCACCGATGCGCGGGCCGTCACCGCCGCGCTCGTGGCAGACGGTGCGGAGATCGCGCTCCTCACGGGCAACCTCGAGCCGATCGGCCGGGCGAAGGTGGCGGCTGCCGGCCTCGGTGATCGCTTCGGCCCCGGCGGCGGGTTCGGGTCGGACGCCGAGCGGCGTTCCGACCTCGTGGGCGTCGCGATGTCCCGTGCGGCGCACGGCCATGCACGCGGTGACGTGGTGATCGTGGGGGACACGCCGCGCGACATCGCCGCCGCGCGCGAGGCGGGGGTGCGCGTGGTGGCGGTCACCACCGGGGCGTTCGGCGCGCAGGAGCTCTCGGGGGCCGACGGCGTGGCCGACGACCTCACGGGCGCGCTCGACCTGATCGGCGGCTGACCGGCGCCGACCGGGTTGTACGCGCGGCGAAGGCCCGGGGCGCCACTTGCTCCCGGTGCACAAGGAGCCGCTGCGAGCCCGTCCATAGCCTCCGCGCTGCAATGGGGAGCCGACCGGCCCCCGCCATGATCCCTACGAAGGAGTTGCGCACATGCGCCTGAGGTCACTCCGGACGACAGCGCTGGCAGCGGGAGTGCTGCTGCTCGCCGTTCCCGGCCTGGCCATGGCACAGGACGAGGGACCGACGCCCACCGATATCGCCGTCAACTCGATTTGGGTGGTGCTCGGGGCGATCCTCGTGCTGTTCATGCAGGCCGGCTTCGCGATGCTCGAGATCGGGCTCTCGCGCATGAAGAACGCCGGTGCCGTGGCGGGAAAGATCGTCATCAACCTTTCAATCGCCATCCTGATGTTCTGGGCGACGGGATTCGCCCTCGCATTCGGTGACGGTGACGGGTTCTGGGGCCAGATGGGCTGGTTCCTGAACGCCACCGACGCCGCGGCCGACACCAACTCGCTCGGCCTGAACTCATTCATGAACGCGATCGGGGCCTACAACCTCCCGGTCGAGGCGTTCTTCTTCTTCCAGGTCGTGTTCTGCGCCGTGTCGCTGGCGATCGTCTTCGGCACGATGCTCGACCGCACGAAGTTCATCGGGTACGTCATCTTCGCCGTGGTGTTCACGGGGCTGATCTACCCGATCGTCGCCCACTGGACCTGGGGCGGCGGCTGGCTCTACCAGGACGGCTTCCTCGACTTCGCCGGCTCCTCGATCGTGCACCTGCAGGGCGCCACCGCGGCACTCGTGGGCACGTTGATCCTCGGGCCACGCATCGGCAAGTTCAAGGACGGCAAGCCACAGCCCATACCCGGGCACTCGATACCGCTCTTCATCCTGGGCGTGATCATCCTGTGGGTGGGCTGGATGGGCTTCAACGCAGGATCCACCCTGGGCGCCGTCGGCCTCAACTTCGCCGACATCGCCGTGAACACGAACCTCGCGGCTGCGGCCGGCGTGATCGGCGCCACCATCGGCTCGATCTTCATGTTCAAGACGCTCGACGTGTCGCAGATGGGCAACGGCGCGATCGCAGGCCTCGTGGCCATCACGGCCCCGTGTGCCTTCGTCGACCCGTGGGCCGCCGTGGTGATCGGCTTCGTGGCCGGCATCATCGTGCCGCCGCTCGTGGTGCTCGTCGACAGGATCCGGGTGGATGACCCGATCGGCGCCATCCCGGTGCACGGCATCGCCGGCATCTGGGGCACCCTGGCCATCGGTCTCTTCGCGACCGAGGGACGCATCGGTGAGCTGGGCGTGAGCACCGGCCTGCTGATGGGTGGCAGCGCCGAGCAGCTCTGGGTGCAGTTCTACGGGATCGTCGCGACGGTCGCGTTCACCGGCCTGGCGTCACTGATCGTGTTCCTGATCATCAAGCACACGGTCGGCCTGCGGGTGAGCGAGCAGGACGAGCTCGCCGGCCTGGACATCGCCGAGCACGGGATGTACGGGTACCCTGAGCAGTTCATCGAGGTGCCGGGAGCGTTCCCCGAGGGGGCTCGCGGCATGGACCTGGCGAACCTCGGCGTGCGAACGTCGAGCACGGACTAAGGGGGTTCGAACGTGAAGAAGATCGAGGCGTTCATCCGCCACGAGGCGTTCGACGAGATCCGGAACCGGCTGGCCGGCATGGGGCTCCCCTCCATGTCGATCAGCGAGGTGAAGGGCTCTGGCCGCCAGGGCGGGTACACCGAGAGCTACCGCGGTGCCAAGGCCACCATCTTCATGCGACCGAAGCTGAAGCTGGAGATGGTGGTGGATGACTCCGATGTGGATCGAGCCGTCGACGTGATCCTCGAGCTGGCCCACACGGGCGAGCCCGGGGACGGCAAGATCTTCATCATGCCGGTGGACGACGCGGTACGGGTGCGCACCGGCGAGCGCGGGGACGTCGTCCTCGCGCCGCACCCCGAGGACGCGGCCTAGCCCATCCTCACAGGAGAGGCCTCATGGGAGCCCCCGTCCACCACGGGCGGGGGCTCCCTGTCGCCTCCCTCGGGCGCCTCGGCCGGGAGCACGAGCACGAAGCGCGCCCCGCCGCCGGGGGCCTCCTCGGCCGTCACGTCGCCGCCGAGCGCACGGGCGAGCGAGCGCGCGATGGCGAGCCCCAGGCCCGAGCCCACCTTGCCCTCCGGGGTCTCCTCCGACGTGAACGGCTCGAACACCGCCTCACGGCGCTCGGGCACGATGCCCGGCCCGGTGTCCGACACGGTCACGGCCACGCCGCCGTCGGCCCGCCCCGTGGCGGACACGGTCACCGTGCCTCCCTCGGGGGTCCACCGGATCGCGTTGTCGATGAGGTTCCCGATCGCCTGCTGCACGCGATCGGCGTCGGTGGTGATCTCGGGGAGCACGTCGATCTCGGTGACGAGGGTGACGCGGGCGGCATCGGCGGCCGACGAGAACGCATCGGCGGCGGCGCGCACGGGGTCGGCGGCCGGCGTGGGCGACAGGTGCACGCGGAAGCGATCGGCATCCATGCGGGCGAGGTCGAGCAGGTCGGTCACCAGCACCTCGAGGCGATTGGCCTCCGACGCGATGGCCCCGAGCGAGCGCGGCACGGCGTCCTCCGGCACCACGCCGTCCGACAGGGCGAGGGCGTGGCCGCGGATGGCGGTGAGCGGGGTGCGCAGGTCGTGCGTCACGCGCATGAGGAACTCGCGGGCCATGCGATCGCGGCGGGCCAGTTGCTGCACCATGGCGTTGAACGAGCGGGCCACCGCGTCGAGCTCCTCCGCGCCGCCCTCGGCGACCGTGGTCTGCAGGTCGCCCTCGGCCACCTTGCGCGCGGCCTGCTCGAGGTCGCGCAGGGGACGCGTGGCGCGGCGGGTGATCCAGAGCACCAGTCCCACGGCCACCACGAGCCCGGCGAGCACGGCCAGGAGCACCGGGATGATCACGCTGCCCCACGCGGCGGCGACCGCCGCCTGCGGGCGCGTCAGCACGATGGCCCCGAGGTAGCGGCCGTTCACCAGCACCGGCGCGGCGGCGCCGAAGGTGGGCGTGCGCGCGCCGGTGGGCGTGAACCCGAAGATCTGCGAGCCGTCGCGCACGATGACCTCGGGATCGAGGTCGCGCGCCACGGTCTCGGGCAGCCCGCCGAACGGGTCGGCGGCGCCGGGGGAGAGGGCCAGGCCCACGTAGTAGAGCTTGGTGCCGGGGCCGGCGAGCTCCTCGAGGTTCCCGATGGGCTCGCGCGTGCTGAACTGCTGGCCGGTCTCGAGGGCCGTGGCCGCGCGCTCCGACACGATGCCGGCGACGGCCTGGGCCTGGCGGTTCAGCTCATCCTTGGCCTGCGTGGTGGCCTGCCCCTGGATGAGCGAGACGCCGACGCCCACGAAGAGCACGGCCGCGACGAGGAGCCCCCCGATGGCTCCGAGCGCGATGCGCCCCCAGAGGGTCGCCCAGGGCCGCCGGCGTGCCGGCGGCGCGTTCACCGCCGGGCCGGGACCTTGTACCCGGTTCCCCACACGGTCTCGATGGGGCATGCGTCGCCGAGCTTGCGCCGCAACTGGCGCACGTGCACGTCGATCGTGCGGCTGTCACCGAGGAACGTGTATCCCCACACCTTCTCGAGGAGCTGCTCGCGGCTCAGCACGAGGCCGCGGGCCTGCACGAGCGCGGTGAGCAGGTCGAACTCCTTGGGCGTGAGCGCGACCTCGTCCCCCTTCACGAACACCTCGCGCGGGCCCACCTCGATGCGCAGGTCATCGACCTCGAGCACCGGCGGCGTGTCGGCATCGAGCGCCTCGGCCGGCGCATCGGCGCGGCGCAGTACCGCGCGCACCCGCGCCACCAGCTCGCGCGGGTCGAAGGGCTTCGTCACGTAGTCGTCGGCGCCGAGCTCGAGGCCCACCACCTTGTCCACGGCATCGTCGCGCGCGGTGAGCATGAGGATCGGCATGCCGCCCCCGCCCTGGCGGATGCGCCGGGTCACCTCGAAGCCATCGACGCCGGGGAGGTTCAGGTCGAGCAGCAGCAGGTCGGGGCGCTCGTTCTCGATGCTCTCGAGGGCGTCGTCGCCGCGCTCGGCGATCTCCACGCGAAACCCGGCGGCCTCGAGGTACATCTTGGCGAACGAGGCGATGTTCGGCTCGTCCTCCGCGATCAGGATGAACGGCTGTTCGTCGGTGGAGGCCATTGCTGAGGGCAAGGTTACCCCCGGCCCGGGCGCGGCGTCTGCCGCAGGGGGAGGGTGAGGGGCCGCAGCGGCCAGGTCTGGGCCGGCTGGCTGTTCACGCGGAAGGTGCCCACGCCGTCGAGCCGCACCTCGCCGGTGCCCGTGATCGACAGCGTCACGTTGCCGTCACCGCGGAAGCTCGCCCGCAGGTCGCGGCCCTCGATCGAGAACATCTCGCGGGCGGACGGCTGGAAGCTGAGCCTGCGCGGTGGGGCCCCGCGCCGCGCCGCCGGGCTGCCGCCGCGCGGCTGGGGCCTGAGCAGCGGGCGACCGCCGACGATCACGCGGGCATCCCCCGCGCGGTCGATCACGTTCACCTGCATGCCGCCAACGTCGCCGAAGGCGAGGAAGTTCCCGCTCACGCGGACGTCCCCGGCGCCATCCACGAAGATCTGGCCGCCGGCGGAGCGCGCGGACGACGCCTGCGATCCACCCGGGGGCGGTTCCGCGGGGTAATGCGCCGATGCGATCGCGGGCAGCGCCGCGACGGCCGCCACAGCGGCGACGGTTACGAGGGTTCGTCTCACGGAGTGAATGGTTCCTCGCGCGGGCGTGCAGCGCGAGGGGCAGGACGTAAGGGGTTTGTTAGCCCTTTCGTGCCCTAGGGCTCGAGGTTGATGCCCTCTTCCACCTTCACGGGCTCCTGCTTGGGCTCCTCGATCGCCACCGTCTCCTCCACGGGCGCGGCGGGCGCTGCGGCGCCAGCGGCCGGGGCGGTCTCGCCCTCGGGGATGGGCCGCGGGCCATCGCCCATGTACGCCCAGATGATCTCGCCGCAGTCCGGGCAGGAGGGCAGCGTGCCGCGGTTGTTGATGCGGAACTGGCACGTGACGCAGGCGAAGATGCCGGGCACCTTCTGCCCGGCGTGGTAGCAGGGCTTGCCGAGGCGCTGCTCCGCCTGCTGGGCGCCCTGCGCAGGCGACAGCTTCGGAGCCTGCTTGCCTGCGGTCTTGCCCGGTCCCTGGGTGGGTCCGCTTGTGCCCATCGCCTTACCCCCGCTCACGTATATCCTGCGCTCGGGCTTGATCCTACCGCGCAACCACGGGCCCTTCGACATCGATGGCGCGGTCGGAAGGACAGCGAATGCGCGTCGCATGTGCGCAACTCAACACGGTGGTCGGGGACCTCGAGGGCAACTCAGCTCTCGTGCGTGAGGCCGTGCGCGCCGCACAGGAGCGCGGCGCCACGCTGGTGCTCACTCCGGAGCTCGCGCTCACCGGCTATCCCCCGGAGGATCTCCTCCTGAGGCCCTCGTTCGGTGACGCGTCTCGCACTGCCCTCGAGGA
>CAIYRJ010000181.1 GCA_903928615.1 uncultured Actinomycetes bacterium
AATCGAGAAGCAGTGCAGCACCACGTCGGTGAGGCCCAGGTCGCGCAGGATCACCATGGTGTCGTCCGCCGCGTCGCGGGTGTGGATGATCCGCGGCATGCCCAGATCGGCCGCGAGCTCGCCCTGCGCGCGGAACGCCCGCGGCTGGTCGTCGGGCGTGGTGCGCTCGTGGAAGTAGTCGAGCCCGGCCTCGCCGATGGCCACCACCTTCTCGTGCGCCGCCAGATCGCGCAGCCAGTCCACGTCGGAGTCGCGCCAGTTGCCGCGGCCGGCATCCACGGGGTGCACCCCCACGGCGGCGTATACCTCCGGGTGCGCCTCGGCCAGGGCCACCGCCTGCTCGCTCTGCGCGCGGCCGCAGCCGATCGTGACCACGCGCTCCACTCCCGCCGCAGCCGCAGCCGCGATGAGGTCGGGCACGGGGTCGTCGCACGACGGCAGGTGGCAGTGCGAGTCGACTACGCGGTCACCTCGTCCACCTCGATGCGCGGGAACAGCGGCTCGGGCGGGGTCACGCGGGCACCCGGCGTGCCGGCATCCCAGGCGGCGCCGGCGAGCAGCACGCCGTCGACGGGCTCCCCGAGGGCCGAGAACACGGCCTCGCACGACTGCGGGATGACCGGCCACAGCAGGATCGCCGCGATGCGCAGGCCGTTGGCGAGGCTGAACAGCGCCTGGTCGAGCTCGCCGGCGCGGGCGTCATCCTTGGCGAGCGTCCACGGCTCGCGCTCCTCCACCAGCCGGTTGAGGCGGCGCACCCATGCCCATGCGGCCTCCACCGCGCCGGTCACGTCGTCGCGGTCGAAGTGCGCGAGCACCTGCTCCCGGGCCGCCAGGGCCTCGTTCGCCAGGTCGGCGTCGCCACCCGGATCGGCGGGCACCACGCCATCGCGATAGCGCTCGATCATCTTGGTGGTGCGCGAGAGGAGGTTGCCGAAGTCGTTGGCGAGCTCGGTGGTGTAGCGCTGGTGGAAGCCCTCGTCGGTGAACGTGCCGTCGTCGCCGAAGCGGATCTCGCGGCACAGGTAGTACCGCAGGGCGTCGAGGCCGTAGCGCTCGATGTAGGGGAACGGGTCGACGATGTTGCCGGTGGTCTTCGACAGGCGCTCGCCGCCCTTCAGCACGTAGCCGTGCACGAACAGGCGCTCGGGCAGCGGCAGGTCGGCGCTCATGAGGAGCGACGGCCAGATGACCGCGTGGAACTTGAGGATGTCCTTGGCCATCAGCTGGAGAGTGGGCGGCCAGAGGCGGTCGACCAGGTCGGTGCCCGGATCGGCGTACGTGAGGGCCGTGTAGTAGTTGAAGAGGGCGTCCACCCACACGTACACCGTGTGCGCGGGATCCCACGGAACCGTCACCCCCCACTCCACCTGGGCGCGGCTCATCGACAGGTCGTCGAGGCCCATCTCCACCATGCTGCGGGCCTCGTTCATGCGCGACTTCGGGCGCACGAAGGCCGGCACGGCGTCGTAGTGGGCGAGCAGGCGGTCACGGTAGGCCGAGAGGCGGAAGAACCAGTTCTCCTCCTCGATCCACTCCACCTCGCGCCGGTGGGTGGGGCAGGTGCGCCCCTCGGCGAGGTCGCCCTCGTTGTAGAAGGCCTCGCACGAGGTGCAGTACCAGCCGCCGTACGAGCCCTTGTAGATGTCGCCCTTCTCGTGCATGCGCACGATGAGCTCCTGCACCACGGCCTTGTGCTGCTCGTCGGTGGTGCGGATGAAGAAGTCATTGCTCGCGCCCAGCACGCGCCCCATCTCGCGGAAGCGTCCCGAGAGCTCGTCGGCATGATCCTTGGGCGTGCGCCCGGCATCCTCGGCGGCGCGGGCGATCTTGGCGCCGTGCTCGTCGGTGCCGGTGAGGAAGAACACCTCGTCGCCCCGCTGGCGGTGGTGGCGGGCGATCACGTCGGCCATGATCGTCGTGTAGGCGTGCCCCACGTGGGGGTCCGCATTCACGTAATAGATGGGCGTGGTGATGAAGAAGCGGCCGGGCACGGAGGAGGCAGCATAGCGGCGGCACCCCCACCCCCCGCGCGGGTGCTGGCGGTGGTGCGGGCCGTGGCGCTGCGCCTCGACGACGCCGGCGTGCACTGGCTGCTCGCGGGCGGAGCCGCCCGCCTGCTGCGCGGCCACCCGGTGCGCCCGCACGATGTCGACGTGGAGGTGCGCGAGCAGGACGCCGAGCTGGCGGCGCGGGCGCTGGGCCTGCCAGCGCCCACCATCGCCGAGGGAGGCGGCTGGCGTTCCCTGAGGTCGGAGGGGCTGCTGGCCGGGGTCCCGATCGACCTCTCGGGCGGAATCACGGTCACGGGCCCCGGGGGAACCCTGAGCGGCCCCGACCCGGTGACAGTCACCCCGGGGG
>CAIYRJ010000182.1 GCA_903928615.1 uncultured Actinomycetes bacterium
GCCACGATCAGCAGCAGGGCCAGGCCCGCGGCGAACATGGCCTGCTCGGCCTTGGCCAGTCGCGTGGGGTAGAGGTCGCTCAGCGCCGGCGCGCCGGGCGTGCCGGCCAAGTGAGCGAACCGGCCGGTCCACACCAGCATCGGCACCACCTTGAACAGGTGCCCGGCGGTCACGCCACAGCCCAGGCCGACGAGGCCCAGCACCAGCGCGATGATCTCCACGGTGGGCGTGACCCCCGGGCCGACCCAGGCGCCCAGCACCAGCACCACGGCGGTCAGCATGCACGCCAGCCCCAGCAGCAGGTGCGCCATGGGGGCCTCCACGCGTCGGCGGCGGTGGCGGAACACCCCCACCGCGAACTGCAGTGCCAGCCCGGTGGCGGTGATCGACACCACGGCCCCGGCCAGCGCCGCCGGTGCGGCGTCGAGCGCAAGCCCGGCCACGATCAGCAGCACCCCCAGGTGCCAGGCACCCATGGCCAGGTGCCCCGGCCCCTTCCGGTAGCCGTGGGCCAGCGAGAACATGGGCGCGAGGGTCAGTGACAGGGCCAGGATCATGCCGCCGATCCAGCCGACCACCGCCACCACGCCGTGCAATTCGATGAGTCGCAGGCGGTCAACGCCGAGGAAGAGCTGGTGTCGGTTCTCGGCCATGAGTCCACCGAGCACCAGCACCACGGCGAACCAGCCCGTGGACAGCGCCATGCCCACCCCGGCCGGCACCAGGTTGCCCGCGCGCCATGCACGCAGCACGGCCAGCAGCACCGCGGCGCATACGGCCAGCCCGCCGACAACGGCCAGCGATCCGCCCGCTGCGGTGACCGTTGGCACGTCGCGCCACAGGCCGATGGCCAGCAGCCACGCACCTCCCGCCAGCAGCAGCGCCGCAGTACCGGCCACGGCGGGGTGCGCCACGCGCACGCGAAGCAGCACCGGCACCAGCTGCATCATCGATCCCGTGATCGCCACGCTGAGGAACGCCAGGCCCACGAGGTGCACGGCGCCCAGCTGGTCCGACCCGTAGCCGCTGCCATCGGCCAGCGTGGGCGCGGCGTGCACCAGCAGGGCGAGCCCGGCCACGTAGGCCATCACGGCGGCCAGCAGCAGGGACACCGGTACCCACCATGGGGGGCCGCCCACGGTCTGCTGGCGGTGAAGGGTGCGCTGCCCGGGCGTCGAGCAGTTCGGTCGGTCGCTGCTCACGGCTGCGTCAGGCGGCGTGGGGCGGGGCGCCCAGGGCGGCCAGCCCGCCCTGCCCGATGCGGTCCGGGCTCCACGGCGGTTCCCACACCACGTCGACGATCGGCAGCGTTGCACCGGCGCTGAACAGGGCGCGCTCCACGCCGTCCACCAGCACGTCGTGCAGCGGGCACCCGGGAGTGGTGAGGGTCATGGTCACCCGCACCTGGTCGGTGTCGTCGTCGGGAATGTCCACGCCGTACACGAGCCCCATCTCCACGATGTCCAGCCCCACCTCGGGGTCGATCACCGTCGCCAGCGCGACCCAAGCCTGGTCGGAGGTCATGCCGTGGCCCTCCAGATGGTCACCACGATGCCACGGTCGTCCGACGCGATGGCGTACTCGAACCCGCATTCCTCCAGATGGGGCAGCAGGAACTGCGGCACCCGGTCGTTCAGTTGCACCAGCCGCCCGCCCTCGGGCAGCTCGTCCAGTGCGTCGAGCGTCAGTTCCATGGGCTGCGGCGGCTCGAGTCCGCGAACGTCGAGCATGATCTGGATACCCGCGGGCGGCGTCACGGCCCCGGGCCTCCAGTACTCGGTCACGAAGTGGCCGTCCTCGATGCCGGTGGTGGCGTGCTCGAAGCCTTTTCCGGCCATGACCTTGTGCAGGGGGCCGGGGTCGAAGGGCGTGTCGAGGGCGAGCACCTGTCCGGCGGCCAGCTGGTCGACCGCCTGCATGATCACCGTGAACGGTTCCTCGCCACGGGCGAGGACGGGCCGGACGTCGAGCCGTACTCGCGTGGCATTCCCCGGCGCGGTGCTTGCGTGCTCGTGCTCGTGCTCGTGCTCGTTCACCTCAGTCGCTCCCCCGTCGTCGTGCCAGCACGGCGTGATGGGGAAGAGTTTATCCACTCGCAGACGGAATATCCATCGGACCGGGGAGGCGGGGGCAGGCACCGGTGCCCGGGGTGCCTGGGCGGGCTGGGCGCGCGGCGCTCCTCAACAGTGCAGTGCGCATGGCGTTCGCACGCGGGCCTGACCCACCCACCGCGCGTCAGAAGCGGCGCACCACGCGGTAGAGGGTGTCGCGCTGCACGGCGCGGCGTCCGGTGGCCTCGATGGCCTCGACCATGCGCGGGGTATCGAGGGTGAACGCCGTGCCCGCGGCGCGCACCACATTCTCCTCGATCATGATGGACCCCATGTCGTCGCATCCGGCCTCGAGGGCCAGCATGCCGATGCGCAGGCCCTGGGTGACCCATGACGACTGCATGTGCGGGATGTTGTCCAGGTAGAGGCGCGCGACCGCGTTCATCATGAGGTAGTCGGCCGCCGTGGCGCGCAGGTGGTCGTCGCCGCGCGCGGAGCAGCCCCCCGGCTGGTACGACCAGCATGCGAACGCCGTGAAGCCCCCGGTCTCGTCCTGCAGTGCGCGCAGCACGCGCAGGTGCTCGATGCGGTCGTCCACGGTGTCCACCGTGCCGTACATCATGGTGGCGCTGGTGCGCAGGCCCTGCAGGTGCGCCTCGCGCATGACCCAGGTCCACTCGGCCGTGGTGGTCTTGCGGGGCGCGATGACGTCGCGCACGGGATCCACCAGGATCTCCGCCCCGCCGCCGGGGATCGACCCCAGCCCTGCGGCCTTGAGCCGCCGGATGACCTCGGGAACGTCAAGCTTGGAGTACCGCGCGATGTGCAGCACCTCGCTGGGCGAGAGCGCGTGCAGGTGTATGGGGTACCGCCGCGTGATGTCGGAGAAGAGGTCCTCGTACCACTCCATGCGCAGGTTGGGGTGGTGCCCCCCCTGCATGAGCAGCGCCGTGCCCCCGAGGTCCAGGGTCTCCTCGATCTTCCGGAAGATCACCGGCTTGCTCAGCACGTAGCCGCCGGGGTCGCGCGGGTGCCGGTAGAACGCGCAGAAGTCGCAGTCGGTGACGCAGAAGTTGGTGTAGTTGACGTTGCGGTCGATGACGAACGTGACCTCGTCCGGGTTGGTCACCCGGTCGCGCGCCCGGTTGGCCGCCGCGGCCACGGCCACCACATCGCGCGACGCGATGAGGGCGCGTGCGCCGTCGTCATCCAGTCGCCCGCCGGCGTCGAGGCGCTCGATCACCTCGAGGTGGCGCGTGGGCGTGGCGGTGCTCATGCGGCCACCGTCTCGAGGGCGGGCACGTCGGCCAGCTCGCCGGCGTGGCGGGCCAGCTCGAGGAACCGCGCGAGGCCTGCGCGCTCGCGATCGCCGAACCCGTAGCGCAGTCGCGCCAGGTAGCGGCCGATGTACCGCTCGTCGAAGGGAAACCGCGCCGCCGCCGCCCGGGCGATGCCCACCGGGTCGGTGGCGTACGCGCGCCCGCCCCGGGCGATGGCCCCGGCAAGGGCGGACACCTCGGCGGGGCGCGACAGCGCCACGTCCTCGCGCGCCGCCCACACGGCGAACACCATGGGAAGCCCCGTGCGCTGCTGCCAGAGCTCGCCGAGGTCGATCGAATGGGCCGCCATGCCGTCGCGATGGGCGATGAGCGCCGCGTCGGCGATGAGCAGTGCGGCCTCGCCGCCCGCAACGGCGTCCGCCGCCCGGGTGTCGTCGTCCAGCACGCGGAAGGGCACGTCCGGGCCCAGCAGCACGCGCAGCAGCGTGACGCTGCTGGCGCTGTTGGGGGTGACGGCCACCTGCTCCACGGCGTCCAGCGGAACCGGCGAGAAGAGGCGGATGGAGTCCACGGCCCCCTCGCAGGCGATGCACCCCGCGGGCAGCAGGCGCAGGTGGTCGGCGGCCCGTGCGAACGCGATGCTGGACATCGCCGACACGTCGAGCGTGCCGTCCACCACGCCGGCGTTGAGCGCCGCCGGGAGACCATCGGTGAACGACACGCCCGGCAGTGCCGCCCCCTCGAGGTGGTGGTACACCGGGAACATGTTGAGGGCGCTGATGCGCCCCACGCGCAGCGCGCTCATCGCCTCACCGCCCGCGCGCCGACGGCCTGCGCCAGGTGGTCCGGGTCGGCGTCCACGCCCTCGGGGATCTCCCATTCGTCGGCGCCGACGGCCACCGCCACCTGGCATGCCCCCTCGCCCACGGCCGCCCAGTCGAGGCGGATCGGCACCCCGGGCAGCACGTGGCGTGCCACGGCCGCCACCAGCAGGTCCTCGTTGCCCCACGATCCCGGGCGCTCCGGCGTGTCGGCCCCCGGCACCAGGCGCACGGCGCGCAGGTGGTCGCGCGCGGGGCGCGGGGCCAGGTCGAGCAGGCGGTCCGCCACCTGCGCGGAGGTGGTGCCGGCCCCGTAGCGCACCTCGGCCACGTGGCCGTCCCCGCGTGCCCCGTCCGCGTCGTCGGTGCGCAGCCAGCCCACCTCGGAAGGGGCGGGCAGGCCCTGTGCGGCCGCGATCGGGTCGCGGGCGTCCAGCATGGCGATCACCTGATCACGCGTCATCCGAACCTCTGCACCACGCCCGCGGCGATCTCGCGCAGCGCGTCGGCGTCCGCCCCCCCGATGTCGCCCTCGAGGAGCGCCACGGCGCGGTCCACCTCGTCACGGGCGCGCCTGCGCGCCTCGGCGGTTCCGGGGTGCGCGGCGAGCCGGTCGCAGAGGGCCTCGAGCCCCTCGCCACCGGCGGCCACCCGGCCGATCTCGTTGCCCAGTGCGGGCTCGTCGGCGATGGCCAGGATCTGCGGCAGCGTGACGGTGCCGCTCAGGATGTCGGTGCCGCGCCGCTTGCCGGTCTCTGACGGCGAGCCCGAGAGGTCGAGGATGTCGTCGAGGATCTGGAACGCCACGCCCACGCGCGTGCCGAACGAGGCCAGTCGCAGCTGGGCCTCCTCGGATCCGCCGGACAGCATGGCGCCCAGGCGGCATGCCACCGAGAAGAGCGCGCCGGTCTTGCGCCGGCACCGCGACATGTAGGCGTCCACGGTGAGCCCGAGGTCGCCCGTGGCGCGCTGCTGGTCCATCTCGCCGAGGGCGAGGTCGAGCGAGGCATCGGCGAGCGCGCTCACCGCTGCGGGTGATCCGATGCGCGTGAGCTCCGCGAAGGCGCGGGCGAAGAGGAAGTCGCCCACGTTGATGGCCGCCGCGGCTCCGTGGGCCCGTGCCACGGTGGGCCTGCCGCGGCGCGTGGTGGCGCCATCGATGAGGTCGTCGTGCACGAGTGTGGCCATGTGCACGAGCTCCACCGCGGCCGCTGCCGTGACCAGCGTGGGCCGGTCCTCCTCGTTCCCGGAGCTCGCGCAGAACACGAACATCGGGCGCACGCGCTTGCCACCCGCCACGAGGGTGTCCATGGCGGGCTCGCTGACCTCGGGCACGTGCCCGCCCGCGTAGCGCGCCAGCATCTCCTCGCACTGGGCGAGCCATGGGCGAAGGGGCTGGACGAACGCGTAGACGGGGGGCGCGGTGCTCATGCGTCGTCCCCGGTGGTCGCGATGCGGGGCTCGCCCCATCGCGTGAAGAGCGCGTGGTCGATGCGCAGCACGTCGAGCGCCTTGCCCACCACGAAGTCGATGAGGTCGTCGATGGTCTCGGGGCCGGCGTAGAGCCCCGGCGAGGCGGGCAGGATCACGCCACCCGCCTCGGTGACGGCCACCATGTTGCGCAGCTGGATGAGCGAGAGGGGGGTCTCGCGCGGGATGAGCACGAGATCCCCGCGCTCCTTGAGCATCACCTCGGCCACGCGGTGGATGAGGTTGTCGCCCGTGCCGTGGGCGATGCGCCCGAGCGTGGAGGTGGAGCAGGGGGCCACGAGCGCCGCTCGGGCACCGGATGAGCCCGACGCGAACGAGCAGGCGATGTCATCGGGGTCGAGCAGGTCGACGGCCCCGGGTGCCTGCGCGAACATGTCGGTGAACCGCGCCCGCACGTCGTCGTACGACGCCGGCCTGGGCCCTTCGCCGAGGACCTCGTGGCTGATCACCCGGGCGCCGGCATCGGAGATGCAGAGGCCCACGTGGTGGCCTGCCGCGGTGAGCGCGGTGAGGGCGCGGCCCCCGTAGAGGGCGCCGCTCGCTCCGGTAACCCCCAGGAAGATCCTCATGCGCCGATCGTAGACCCGATATCGCCGGAAACAGCCGGGGTCCCGCACATGCGGGACCCCGTGTTAGACCGTTCGACAGGGGCTGGGAGGCCTACTTGTACTTCGTTCCCAGTCCGTTGAGGAAGGTGGACAGGTCCTCGAGCTCCTGCGGCGGCAGCGAGGCGTACGAGGGCATCGGCGCCTTGGGCGCCTTGAGCCATGCGATCATCTTCGCGTTGTCCCATCCCTTGGCCCCCTCGTTGGTGAGGTCCGGCCCCGGTCCGGGCGCTCCGACCCCCGCCACCATGTGGCACGAGCCGCAGCCGTTGGCCATGTAGACCGCCATCCCCTTGGTCGCCTGCTCGTCGAGGCCGCTGACGGGCAGCGCGCCCTTGGCCACGCCGGCGGGCGAGTTGGCGCCGAGCCAGGTCGTGTAGCAGAGCAGTCCGGTGACGATGACGGTGAGGCCGAGCGCGAACGGGCGCTTCCAGATGCGGC
>CAIYRJ010000183.1 GCA_903928615.1 uncultured Actinomycetes bacterium
CGCGCCGAGCGCGCCGATGCGGTCGTCGATCGGCCCCTCGGGCTGGCCACCGAGCACCATGTCGGCGCCGGAGAGGCGGATGCCCGCGCGGGCATCGGCGTCACCCTGGATGAGGAAGAGGCCGCGCTGGGCGCCGTAGGCAAACGACTTGCCCACGTGACCGCCCACCCACTCGCCCGAATCGGACAGGGCCTTGAGTACCTGCACCTCGCCCCCGAGGGAGCACTTGCCCACGCCATCCTGCGCGCCGCCGGACACCCGGATGCGCACGCCCTCGACGTTGAACGCCGCGAGCCCTGATCCGGTCGCCGCGCCGTCTGTGAACTGCAGGTCCACCAGCGTGCCGGCATGTCCCTCGGGCGCCGTCCTCGCCACCTGCGCGCTGAGCTCCACGGGGGTGTGAAGTCCCGTGCGGGCACGGGCGATGACGCCCGCGAGATCGGTGCCGAGGTTGCGGTCGCGCGCGGTGAGGTCGCTCTCCTCGACGGCCAGCACCGTGGCGGCCTCGAGGGCCTCCTGGGCGGCGTTGGGCGTGCGGTGGGGCGGAGGCGGGGTGAACGGACGGAAGTAGCGCTCGCCCTCCCCGTGGGCTCCGATCACGCGGTCACGCGTGGGGGTGAGGAGCCCGTCGAGATCCATCTCGGAGTGGTGCGTGATCTGGGCGAGGCGGTCGGCCTGTCCGACGAGGTCCTGCACGTTGTCCACGCCCATCTCGCCGGCGATGCGGCGAAGCGCCTCGCCCATCTCGGTGAAGTAGCGCATGAGGCCCTCCACGGCGGGCTCGTACTCGCGCGGCACGAAGCGCTTGAGGCCGCGATGCTCGGCCTCCTCCTCGTCGAGCTGCGTGGCGATGCCCACGTGGCAGGTGTCGAGCTGGCAGCCGCGGCAGATCGTGCAGCCGATGGCCACCATGGCGGCGGTGCCGTAGCCCAGGCGGTTGGCACCGAGGCAAATGAGCTTGATTGCGTCGGCCGCGGTGCGCAGGCCGCCATCGGCCCAGATCTCCACCCGGTCGCGGATTCCGGCCTCCACCAGGGCGTGGTGGGCGAGCACCGTGCCGATCTCGCAGGGCAGGCCGGCGCGGCGCAGCGCGTGCAGGCGGGCGGCGCCGGTGCCGCCGTCGAAACCCGACAGGGTGAGCACGTCGGCGCCCGCCTTGGCGATGCCCACGGCGATCGTGCCGACGCCCGGCACCACAGGGACCTTCACGATGACCTTGGCGTACGGGTTCGCCGTCTTGAGCTCGTCGATGAGCTGCGCGAGGTCCTCGATGGAGTAGAGGTCGTGGTTGTTCGACGGGCTGATGAGGTCGGAGCCCACGGTGGCGTTGCGGGCCGCCGCGATGGCCTCCGTCACCTTCGAGCCCGGCAGGTGGCCGCCCTCGCCGGGCTTCGCGCCCTGCCCGATCTTGATCTCGATCCACTCGCAGGCGTTCATCAGCAGCGACGACACCCCGAAGCGGCCCGATGCGATCTGCACGCCGCGGTTCTTCGGGTACTTGCCGTACATGTCGCGGATCTCGCCGCCCTCGCCGTTCATGCAGAGCATGTCGGCGCGGTAGGCGGCCTCGGCGTAGGCGCGGAACGGCGTCTCGCCCTGGCTCCCGAATGACATCGACGAGATGACGAACGGCAGCTCCTGGCCGCCCACGGCGCTCGACACGCGATCGGCGGGCAGGCGCTCGCCCTCGGGGGCGAGCTGGATGCCGATGGCGTGGCGCAGGGCCACGGGCTGCTCGTCCTCGAGCGCCTGGCAGGTCTCCGCGAACTCGTCGTAGCCCCGCTCCGAGTTGGCCACGCGGGCCAGGGCCTTCCACACCTTCGGGTACATGCGCGGCAGCTTCACCTTGCCCGCGCTCTCCTCGCCGGCGCGGATCTGGCGACCCTGCTCGGCGAGCACGTCGAGGCGGGCGAAGTCGAGCCCGCGCCCCTCGGATGCGCAGAAGCCGGGAATGCCCAGGCGGTCGAGCACCTCGGGCGCGATTCCGATGGCGGACACCAGGCGGCCGTAGCCGCGGATCTCGTGAATGCCGAGGGTGGAGAGCACCTTCTCCATGCCCTTCTGCAGGCCATCGAGCAGGCGCCCGGCGGCGGCCTCCGGCTCAGGCGAGCCGTCGACGGCCTGCTCCACCATGGCGTAGGGGCACAGGGCGTCGGCACCGAAGCCCACGGCCACCATGATGTCGTGCACGTTCCTGATGCCGACGGCCTTGAGCACCACGCTCACGCGACGACGCAGGGCCACGCCCTCGTCGTCGTGGGCCTCGCGCAGCGCCTTGTCCACGGCGGCCACCGCGAGGTGCGGGTCGATCACGCGCTCCCGGGGCGTGGCGAGGCGGTCCTCGAGCACCACGATCTCCGCGCCGGCCGTGACGGCGTCGACGGCCAGCTGGCAGAGGCGGTCCACGTGGTCGCGGGTGGTGCCGTCGGCCGGGAAGTACAGGGGCAGGCGGGCATAGCGGTCGCCCCATGCGGCGACGACATCCTCCATCACGGCCACGCCCTGCCCGGCCGCCACGCGGCGCAGCTCGGGCAGGCTCACCTGCACCGAGGGGCGCATCGCGCCGAGGATGATGGGCATGCGCAGCTCACAGCGCTGCGGCGGGGAGGGCTCCACGCCCTCGATGGGCGGGCGCCGGCCCAGCACCACGCGCGTGGAGAAGTGCTCCACCTCGCGCTCGCGGTCGATGGCCGGGTTGGTGACCACCGCCACGGTCTCCTGCAGGTAGTCGGACACCGGCAGCGGCACCGGGGAGAGCGGGCCAAGCGGGCCGTCCCACCCGAGCGATCCGATGGGCTCCGCGCCGCGGTCGGCGTGGAACTGCACCTGCTGCTTGTCGCCGTCGATCCACCCGGCCGAGGCCAGCAGGTCGGCGAGTGGCACGTCGGTGGCGTCGGCCGGCGGGGCCAGGTCGGCACCGTCTCCCACTGGCTCGAGCCCGCCGGCCAGGCGGGCGCGGGCCTCTGCGTGGGGAAGGCCGCCACGGGCGCTCGCGCGCGCGTGCACCTCGCGCTGCACCTCGGGGTACGAGAGCACCTGCGGCACGCCGTCGTCGCCGCTGATCAGCGCGATCTTCTCGCCCGGGGCGAGCGGGCGCGGATCGGCGGTGAGCTCGTGCACCGGGATGATGCCGGGCTCGGACGACGCCACGTAGATGTCGGCGGTCTCGACCCACCACAGGGGGCGCAGGCCCAGGGCGTCGACCGAGAACACCATCTCGTCGTAGGCGCGGGCCGCGAGCGCCACGGGGCCCTGGGCGTACGGGCCCCAGGCCTCGCGGTAGTGCACGTAGAGGTCCTGCAGCTCGGAGGGAAGGCGGTGCACCTCGCCGAGGATCGGCGGGAACGCGAACTCCACGGCCTCGATCAGCGAGAGGCCCTTCTCGAAGATGAGGCCCTCGAGCAGGCGGTTGAGGTCCTGCGAGTCCGAGCCGTCGCGGGTGATCGGCAGGCCGAGCTGCCGGCACTGCTCGCGCAGCTGCGCGATGGTGTTGATCTCGCCGTTGTGGCCGAGGATCGCGAACGGCTGCACGCGGCTGAAGGTGGGGTAGGTGTTGGTCGAGTACCGGTTGTGCGCGATGACGCGCGACGATCCGAACTCCGGGTCGGCGAGCTCGGGGTAGAAGGCCGGCAGCACCATCGGCTGGCCCAGCACCTTGTAGACGCAGTCGTTCGCCGAGAACGAGGCCACGTGGCAGGTGAGGTCCTGCTCGATGGCCACCATCGCCCGGTAGCAGTCGCGCGACGCCGTGGCGGAATCGCCGGCCAGCAGCGCGAGCTGCCAGAAGACGGGCGGGTTCTCGGCAGCCCGGGGCCCGAGGGCCGAGCGGTCGATCTCGCCCTCTCGGCTGATCAGCACCTCGAA
>CAIYRJ010000184.1 GCA_903928615.1 uncultured Actinomycetes bacterium
CGCCATCGGGCGACAGCGCCGCGGCGGCGGCGTCGATGCCCGCCGCGATCACCTTCATCGGAAGGCGCTCGCCGATGACCCCCGTGGAGCACACGGCCAGGCTGCCCACCGGCACGCCGGCAGCCGCAGCCGCGGCCTCGCCCATGGCCCGGGCATCGACGACGCCCTGCTCGCCGGTGGCCGCGTTTGCGCAGCCGGAGTTCACCACCACCCCGCGCAGGCTCCCCGAATGCAGCGAGCGCGTGTAGGTGACCGCGGCCGACGGCAGGGCGCTGGGGGTATCCACCAGGGCCGACTGCGCGGGCCGGTCGCTCACCAGCAGGCCCAGGTCGGGCAGCCCCTCGCCCTTGAGCCCCGCGGCCACGCCGGCGGCCCGGAAGCCGTGCGGCGCCGTGACCCCCGTGCCGTCGATTCGCGTGAGGCCCTCGGGCGCGCCGATCCAGTCGGCGCGCTCCACCGGAGACCAGTCGGTCAGCGGAGCCCCTCGTCCTCGGGCCGGCCGGCCATGAGGTTGAGGTTCTGCACGGCCTGACCGGCCGCCCCCTTCATGATGTTGTCGATCACGCCGAAGGCGATGAGGCGCCCGGTGGCCTGGTCGACCATCGGGCACACCTGCGCGTAGTTGTTGCGCTGCACGGCCCGCATGCCGGGCGGCTGATCCACCACCTCCACGAACGGCGCATCGGCGTAGAAGTCGGCGTAGGCCTGCCGCAGGTCATCGGGGTGCGGCGCGTCGCCCACGAACCTGGCGTAGCAGCTGGCCAGCAGGCCGCGGTCGACCGGCACGAGGTGCGGCGTGAAGAGAACATCGGCCCCGATCTCCTGCGCGATCTCGGGCGTGTGCCGGTGGGCCAGCACCTTGTAGGCGCGCACGCTGTCGGCCACCGACGAGTAGTGCACGTCGGGCGTGGGCGTGCGGCCCGCGCCGCTCACGCCGCTCTTGGCGTCGATCACGATGTCGGCCACCTGGCCCTGCACCGGCAGCAGTGCGAGCAGAGACGCAGTGGGGTAGCAGCCCGGGTTGGCCACCACGCGCGCGCCGGCGATGGCGTCCCGGTTGATCTCCGGCAGGCCGTACACGGCCTCCGCCAGCAGGTCGGGGCGCGGGTGGTCGAAGCCGTACCACTCGGGATACAGCGCGGCGTCGCGCAGCCGGTGGTCGGCCGACACGTCCACCACGCGCGCGCCGCGATCCACCAGCTCACCCACGGCTGCAGCGGCCTCGGCGTGCGGGTAGCAGACGGCGGCGAAGTCACCCTCGGCCACGCCACCCAGGTCGAGCTCCTGCAGCACGGCATCCACCCGGTACTCAGGCGCCACGTCGACGAGGCGCCTGCCGGCATCGGCACGGGCGGTCACCTGGCCGAGCGAGAAGTGCGGGTGGGCGTCCACAAGCGCCGCGAGCTGCGCCCCCGTGAAGCCCGCCGCGCCGATCACGTGGACGGTGCTCATGACCTCAGTTCCGCTCCCACCTGGTCGCGCAGCGCGGCAACGGCGCGCTCGGTGACCCCGTCGATCTCCTCATCGGTGAGGGTACGCCCGGGCTCGGCGATGGTGAGCCGGATCGCCAGGCTCACCTGCCCCTCGGGCACCTGGTCACCGGCGTAGTGGTCGAACACCTCCGCGCGCTGCAGCAGGTCGCCACCAGCCTCGCGGGCGACGTCCAGCACATGCGCCGCAGTGACGGTCTCGGGCACGAGCACCGCGAGGTCGCGCGTGCTCACGGGCACCGAGATGAGGTCGACGTACCGCCGCGGCTCCTCGGGACCCACCTGCGTGAGCGACGGGATGCGCAGGGTCACGGCCACCACCGGGCCCTTCACGTCGAAGGCCTTGAGCACCGCGGGGTGCACCTCGCCGGCCACGCCCACCACG
>CAIYRJ010000185.1 GCA_903928615.1 uncultured Actinomycetes bacterium
CAGTGGGCCGAGGGCGCCTCGGTAGCGACGCTGTTCGGTGTGGCACACCTGATGGAAGCGTGGAGCATCGAGCAGGCGCGCGTGGCGGTGAGCCGCGTGGTGGGGCACGAACCGGGCTGGGACGGCGGTGCGGGCGAGGCGGTGGCCGGGCGCGTCGAGCGCTATATCGAGCGGTTTGCGACGCTCTACACGCCGGTCGTGACGGGGCTCGCGGTGCTGGTGGCCGTGGCCCCGCCGCTGGTGGATGGGGCGTGGGCGGTGTGGTTCTATCGGGCGCTGACGTTCCTGGTGCTGGCGTGTCCGTGCGCGCTGGTCATTTCGACGCCGGTAACGGTGGTGGCGGCGGTGACCTCGGCGGTGGGGCGGGGCGTGCTGTTCCACGGGGGGCTGGCGCTCGAGCGCGCGGCCGATGATGCGGCGTCGGCGATTGCGCGGGGCGATGTGGTGCTGACGGCGCAGGCGCCGCGCGAAGCCGAGGCGTTTGCGGGGGCGCATGCGCGACGGGCGCTGGGCGTGATTCGGCAGAACGTGGCGCTGGCAATGCTGACCAAGCTGGCGTTCCTGGTGTCGGCAGTATTCGGTGCGGCGCCGCTGTGGCTGGCGGTAGTGGCCGACACGGGGGCGACGGTGGCGGTGACGCTGAACGGCCTGCGGCTGCTGCGGGCGCGGTGAGATGTTCCTGAACAACTGAGCGGGCGCGGGTGCGCGGGGCGGGGCGGGGCGTGCGTGCACGCGTGGCGCCGTTCCCGAAGCATGTGTGCGCCAGTGTGGCTGCGTGCGTGCGTGCCGGCGTTCCCGGTCGTGTCTCTCGCCGACATGCGAACGGGCGCCCTTTTCTCGAGAGGTGCCCGTGTCGAGCGGTGTGCGGTGCGGCCCTGCGCCCGGGCGCGGGGCGGGCGGGTGACGCACCGCGCTCCGCGTGAGTGGCGGAGCGCGGCGGTCTGGTGGTGTGGTTACTGCTGCGGCGGAGGCGGCGGGGTGGCGCGCCGGTTGCGGCGCTGCTCGACGCGTTCACGCATCTGCTGGGCGCGCTGCTGCATGCGGGCCTGGCGCTGCGCACGCATCTGCGTCAGCTGGGCCTGCTGTTCGCCGGTGAGCACGGCGAGCGCCTCGTGGTAGACGCGAGAGCGCAGCACGGCGGCATCGGCTTCCACGGTGGCGAGGTCGGCGGCAGCCTGGCGGACGGCGCCTTCATTCAGCGTCGTGCTGGTGATGGCAGCGTTGAGTGCCTGGCGTGCGGCCTGCACGCGCTGGCCGGTGGCCTGGGCCTCGGCCTGACGCGCCTGGCCGATGCTGCGCAGCTGGTTCTTCTGCGCATCGGTCAGATTGAGGGCGCGGGCCTCGCGCAGGAATTCGCCCATCAGCGGGCCTCCGGGACCGCCGGGACCCATCGGGCCGCGAGGACCGCCGCGGCGCATCTGGCCGCGCGGACCCATCTGGGCGCGGGCGCCGGGGCCGCCCTGCACGGGCGTGGCGCGGCGGACGGCCGGGGCATCCTGGGCCGACACCGTGGCGGGCGTGGTGGCCACCGCGGCAGCGGTGATCAGGGCAAAGGCGAGAGCGGAACGGGTGACTGTGTGCATGGCGACTCTCCGTAGGGAAAAGGTTACTACCTGCTGTTACGGAGCGGGTGTGGCATGAGCATGGCGGGCATGTGAAAAAAGTGTGGCAGCGCGGTTCACACGCCGCGGCCAGTGCTCGTATGTAGTACCAAGGACCCTGCACGGCACGTGCCCCGCAGCCCCGAGCCTCATGCCACACGCCCTGATTGTCGAAGACGACCCGAACATCCGCACTCTCCTCGAACTGCACCTGCGCCTCGAGGGCCTCGAGTACACCTCGCTGG
>CAIYRJ010000186.1 GCA_903928615.1 uncultured Actinomycetes bacterium
CGCCTCGGCGCGCGGGCGGCTCTCAGCGCCCCGGCTGGTCGACGCGGCCGACTCGCCGGATGCCGCGCCGCGGCCGCGGCTGCCGCGCCTGCGCCGCCGCCTGCCGTCGCCGGCGTCGTCACCGTCGTCGCCGTCGCCGGTCGTGACGCTGATGGTGGCCGTCGACTCGCTGGTGGACACCCGGTAGGTGCCGCTGCGCGGATCGGTCTGCAGGGTGATGCCGGCCTTGGTGGACGACGCCTCCAGGAACTTGCTGAAGGTCGAGAAGCCCAGGGCGTTCTCGTCGAAGGCGGGGTCCTTGCGGCGCATGGCGTCCTTCACCACGCTGGCCAGCGGGAGCTCCACGCCCTCGCGCAGCAGCGCCATGAGCGACTCCTGCAGCAGGGCGATAGGGTCCTTGCGCGACCCGCCGCGGCTGCGGCGCGACGACGACGCGATGCTGTCGTAGTAGATGAACTCATCGCAGTTGGCGATGAGGAGCTCGCTCGAGCTCTCGCGGTTGCCACGCCGATCACGCGCTTGTTGAGTTCGCGCAGCTTGCCCACGAGCGGCGTGAAGTCGCTGTCGCCGGACACGATGACGAAGTTGTCGAGGTGCTCGCGCGAGAACGCGAGCTCCATGGCGTCCACCGCCAGCTTGATGTCGGCGCGGTTCTTCGCGCCCTCGCGGGCCGACGGCATCTCGATGAGCTCGAGGCCGGCGTTCTGCAGGTCCATCTTCGCCTCGCGGTAGCGGCTCCAGTCCGCGTACGCGCGCTTGACGACCACGCGTCCCTTCTCGGCCAGGCGGCTCAGGACGAGGTTGATATCGAAGTCGCCTCGGGACTTGGCGCCAGGTCGCGCCATGTTCTCGAAGTCGACCAGCACGGCGAGCACGTGCTCGGCCATGTGGGTGCCTCCAGTGAATTGTTGTCGCCCCTCGAGCGGGGGCTGGTCATGCGGCTCAGTCGCCACGTCCCCGCCCGTGGGCAGGGAGCTTGCGTCACCGTAGCAGCATCGCTCCGTTCCCCCGGGTGCCGAGGCGCGTCATTCCCTAGACTCGCCTGCGGTCCGGGACGAGTCCGGTTACCCGCGGGGCCATGCAGGCCCCGGAAGCCACGAGTGAAGGAAAGACGTCGAATGTCGACAGAGGCCCAGGACGGAACGCTCACCGTCACCGATAACCGGACCGGTCAGACCTACGAGTTCGCGATCACGGACGGCACGATCCGTGCCACCGAGCTCCGCAACATCAAGGTGTCGGACGACGACTTCGGCCTGATGACCTACGACCCGGCGTTCATGAACACCGCGTCGTGCCGCAGCGCCATCACCTACCTCGACGGTGACAACGGCGTGCTGCGCTACCGCGGCTACCCGATCGAGCAGCTCGCCGCGCAGAGCACGTTCCTCGAGGTCGCGTGGCTGCTGATCCACGGCGAGCTGCCCAGCCAGGCCGAGCTCGCCCAGTTCACGAAGGACATCGCCGACCGCATGTCCGTCGACCCCTCGGTCGAGGCCGCCGTCAAGGCCTACCGCAAGGACGCCCACCCCATGGGCGTGCTCGAGGCCGGGTTCGGCCAGCTCTCCACGCTCTACCCCGAGGCGAAGGAGATCGAGAGCGACCCCGAGCGCATGGACGCGCTCTACAACACCATCGCCAAGATGCCCACCATCGGGGGCATCGCCTTCCGCCACAACCAGGGCAAGGACCCCGTGGCGCCCGACCCCTCGCTCGACTACTCCACGAACATCCTCAAGATGTTCTTCGGCGCCGACTACGACCCCGACCCCCGCCTGGTGCGCGCGCTGGACATCCTGCTGATCCTCCACGCCGACCACGAGCAGAACTGCTCCACCTCCACGGTGCGCAGCGTGGGCTCGTCGCAGGTCGACCCGTACTCGGCCGTGGCCGCCGGCGTCGCCGCCCTCTACGGCCCGCTTCACGGCGGCGCCAACGAGGCCGTGCTCGTGATGCTCCGCGAGATCGGCTCGAAGGACAACGTCCCCGAGTTCGTCGAGAAGGTGAAGAACCGCGAAGCGCTGCTCATGGGCTTCGGCCACCGCGTATACAAGAACTACGACCCGCGGGCCACCATCATCAAGAAGGCCTGTGACGACGTGTTCGAGGTCACCGGGGTCAACCCGCTCCTCGAGATCGCCGTCGAGCTCGAGACGGTCGCGCTCAACGACGAGTTCTTCATCCAGCGCAAGCTCTACCCGAACGTCGACTTCTACTCCGGCCTCATCTACGAGGCGCTCGGCATCCCGTCCGAGATGTTCACGGTCATGTTCGCCATCGGTCGCGCCCCGGGCTGGGTCGCGCAGTGGCTCGAGATGATCAACGACAAGGAGCAGAAGATCTCGCGCCCGCGCCAGGTCTACGTGGGCCCGGACGAGCGCGACTACGTCGACATCGGCTCGCGTTGACGTGAGCACCGAGCAGTCCACCGACGGCGCGGCCCCCGACATGGCCGTGTGGGCCGAGATCGTCGACGCGATCGAGGAGGCCGTGCCGCCGGAGTGGACCCGCTTCGCACGCGAGAACGCCGACACCTCGTGGATGCGGGCGATGCTGCTGCTCGACGCCCACGACCGCCTCGGCAATCCCACGCCCACGGAGCACGTGTCGCACACGCTCCATCACCTCGCGATGTCCAACGAGCGCGACGGCGAGGCCAAGGGCTGGGAGATGCTCTTCGAGAAGCGCCGCGAGGAGCGCCGTCAGATGCTCCTCCTCATCGAGGAGAAGGGGCCGGCCGTGCTCGACGGCGAGCCCCTCGCGCTGTTCCACCGGTCGATCGTGCCGGTGGTCATCAGCGCACCCGGCTCCTAGGGGCCGCTCCTACGACCGGGGCACGGCCGCCGCGCGCAGGATGCGCGGGGGCAGCACGGCAACGAGACGCCCGGCTCCGAGCCGCGGCGCCTCCATGTCGATCACCGCGGCACCCGGGCGCCGGAAGCCGATCTGCCCGCATCCGGTGAGGTCGGCCAGCG
>CAIYRJ010000187.1 GCA_903928615.1 uncultured Actinomycetes bacterium
CCCGTGCCGTCGTCGCTCACCACCTTCTGCAGCATGATGTTCACCTGCTCGGCGGTGCGCGGGCTGATGATCTGCTGGCCACGCGGATGGGTGAGCACCTCGTCACCGACCTTCTTCACCAGGTGCGGCGGCACCATGCGGCCGCGGTTGGCGATGGCGCCGTAGGCCTCGGCGATCTGCGCGAGGGTCACCGAGATGCCCTGCCCGATCGGGATGTTGAGGATCGACACGCCCGACCAGTCCTCGTACTTGGGGAGTGACCCCGACACCTCGCCCGGGTAGTCGAAGCCGGTCTTGGCCCCGAACCCGAACTTCTGGATCCACTCATAGGTCTTGCGCTGCCCCAGCTTCTGCGAGATGAGCACCGTGCCGACGTTGCTGGAGTTCTGGAGGATCTCCTGGGTGCTCCACGACACGGCCGGCCGGTAGTGGGCCTCCTTCAGCGTGCGGTCGTACATCGTGAGGGTCTCGGGCAGGCTGAACATCGTGTTCCGGGTGACCGCCCCCTCCTCGATGGCCCCCGCCACCGCAACCAGCTTGAAGGTGGAGCCGGGCTCGTAGGCGTCGGTGATCGACCGCACGCGCTCGGTCTCGGGCTTGAAGGTGTCGCGGTCGTTGGGGTTGAAGCCCGGCACGGTGGCCATGGCCAGCACCTCGCCGGTGTCCGCCTTCATCACGATCGCCGATGCGGCCTCGGCGTCGTTGGCGTCCACCGTCTTTTGCAGCACCTCCTCGGTCTTCTGCTGCACGGCGCTGTTGAGCGTGAGCGTGATGGGCTTGCCCGGCGTGGGCGCGCGGTCGCGGATGATCTGCAGCGATCGCCCGTCGGGGTCGCGGGCCTCCTCGCGGATCCCCTCCTTGCCCTTCAGGTGCGACTCCATGGTCTTCTCAAAGCCCGTGAGCCCCGCGCCCCAGTCGTCGGTCATGCCCACCACCTGCGCGGCCACGGCGCCCAGCGGGTAGAGGCGCTTCTGGGTGTCCTGCAGCGTGATGCCCGGCAGGTCGAGCTTGCGCAGGTAGCGCTCGCGCTGCTGGTCGACGCCGGTGTTGAGCATGGCGTAGCCGCCATTGCCCGAGATGCGCTGCTCCACCTCGTCCACAGGCAGGCTCACCGCGGTGGCGATCTTCTCGGCCGTGCCGCGCTTGTCCTTGATGAGGTACGGCGTGGCGGTGACGGCCACGGCGTGCTTGTCCACCGCCAGCTCACGGCCGTCGGACGACATGATCGGCCCGCGCGGCGCCGGAAGCTTGATGGTGCTCTCGTGCTGGTCCTTGGCCTTCTGCGAGAGCTCGCCGGCCTCGACCGTGGCGATCCAGCCCGCGCGCAGCGCCATGATGCCGAGCACGCCGATCACGGCGATGGCGATCACGTGGAGCCGCCGGGAGGGGCCCTTCTCGTCGATCTCGCGCCGGCGCTTGCGCCGGGGCTTGTCAGCGCGTGCGGGGCGCCTGTCCTGGCGCAATGCGCGCTTCCTTCGGAACGGTTACGTAGGTCAGTCCGCTGCCCGGGGCGAGCACCATGCCGAGGCGCTTGGCCGCCTGCTCCACCACCTGGCCATCCTTCTCGGCCAGCACCGCGCGCAGCCGCAGGATGTCCGACTGCGCCTGGTTGTACATGTCCACCGTGCGACCCGTCTGCGTGGTGAGGTTGAGCCGCTGGACGTTCACGAACACCACGCCGCCGAGCAGCAGCGCGATGAGCGGCACCAGCACCCAGGCCAGCCGCACGCCCTCGAGGTGCAGGCGCTCGCGGAGGGTGCGCTTGGTGCGCGAGTGGATGACGCGCGGCCGCGGGGGCCGCGCCGCGGTGCCCTGCCCGGGAGCGCGGAGGGGGTGACTGTCACC
>CAIYRJ010000188.1 GCA_903928615.1 uncultured Actinomycetes bacterium
ACCTCCTCGGGGCGGGCCAGCGGGCGATTGTAGTCGCCGCGGGCTTCCGTACACTCACGGCATGGGAGTGGGCGAGCGCATCCGCGAAAAGGGCGGCGACGGCAAGAGGTTCCGCATCATCGGCCTCGGGATGGTCATCGGCCTCGCCTGGGGAAGCATCATGTGGGCCATCACCGGCGCCCAGGGCGGCGCCACCGTGTGGCTCTACATCGCCCTCACCATGGCCATGATCGGCGGCGGCGTGGCGGCCATCTTCGGCGCGATGAACGCCCGCAAGAAGGGCGAGCGCATCAGCCCGCGCATCATGCCGAAGGACGCCGCAGAGAGGAAGGCCGAGGCCAAGGCGGCCAAGGCCGAGGCCCGCGCGCAGGCAAAGGCGGACGCCGATGCGCGCAAGCAGTCCGGCTGAAGTATCCTCACCCCGTGACCGTGCTAGGCGGGGAGCTAGCGGTGCCCTGTATCCGCAATCCGCTACAGCGGGGCTGAATCCCCGCCCGAGGGTCCTTCTCGGAGGCATGGGCTCGGATGACGAAGCATTGAAGGCGAGGTCCCATTCGGTGGGCGACCGTGAACCAGGTCAGGTCCGGAAGGAAGCAGCCTTAAGCGGAACCGCCCACGCGCAGTGGGGCTCCCTCGCCGGAGCCAAGTCCCCGAGCACCACCTCCCGGCAGGTATTCGACGGCGGGTGCACGGTCACACCTCATCCCACGTGACAGACCCAGGACAGAGCCTCTACAACCGTTACCGGCCCCGCCGATTCGAGGATCTCGTCGGCCAGGAGCATGTGGCGCGCACCCTGGGCAACGCGCTCGAGCGCGGCACGATCGCGCATGGGTTCCTGTTCGCAGGACCCCGTGGGACCGGCAAGACCACCACGGCGAGGATCCTCGCCCGGTGCCTGAACTGCCAGGCCTTCCCGGCACCCACGCCCACGCCATGCGGTGAGTGCGACTCGTGCCTGCGCATCGGGCGCGACGACTGGCTCGACGTGGTGGAGGTGGATGCCGCCTCCAGCGCGCGCCGCATCGACGAGATGCGGGAGTGGCTCGAGAGCGTGCGCTACGCGCCGGTGGCCTCGCGCTACCGCGTGACCATCATGGACGAGGCCCACCAGATCCAGGAGGGCGCGTCCAGTGCCCTGCTGAAGACCCTCGAGGAGCCTCCGCCGCAGCTGGTGGTGATCCTCTGCACCACGCATCCCTGGGACATCCTCCCCACCATCCGCTCGCGCCTGCAGACCTACACGCTGCGCAAGCCCGGCGTGGCGAACCTCATGACCGTGCTCGAGAAGGTGGCCGGCGCCGAGGGCATCGAGGCCAGCCCGCAGGCGCTCGACCTGGTGGCGCGCGCCGCCGACGGCTCGTACCGCGACGCCCTGGGCCTGCTCGACCAGATCGCCACTTTCGGGGATGGCACCGTGAACGTGGCCGATGCGCTCGACCTGCTCGGCGTGGTGGGCCGCGAGACGCTCTTTGACCTGGTCGACCTCATGGCGCAGGGCGATGCCGCGGGTGCCTTCGAGATGCTCGAGGGAACGCTCGACGGAGGAGCCGACCCGGAGCAGCTCATGCGCGGGCTCATCACGCACCTGCGGTACACGTGCCTTCTGCAGCAGGGCGCGCAGGCCCGCGAGGAGTGGGCCCTCGCCCCCGAGGAGCTCGACCGCCTGCATGCCCAGGCCAACCAGCTCAGCCCCACCCAGGTGATCCGCGCCATCGACCTCATCGGTGATGCCCAGGTGCGCATCCGCCACGGGCAGGCCGATCCGCGCATCCAGCTCGAGCTCGTGGCGGCCAAGCTCTCGCG
>CAIYRJ010000189.1 GCA_903928615.1 uncultured Actinomycetes bacterium
CGACCAGAACTCACCGCTCGATCCCCAGGCCGCCGGGGGCTTCGACTGCTCGGGGTTCGTCTGGTACGTCTGGCACACGGGCGACCGCGCGGCCGAGGCGCAGATCAACATGCCCAGCGGACGCACCACCTACACCATGAACGTGGGCAAGCGGGGCAAGCGCATCGCGTGGCAGAAGGCGCAGGCGGGCGATCTGGTGTTCTTCGGGTCCGGCGGACTGCGCACGCCGCTGAACCAGGCCTCGCACATGGCGCTGAGCCTCGGCAACAAGTGGATCATCCATTCGTCGGGCGGGCGCGGTGCCATCAGCATCACGTACCTGCCCACCTACTGGTCGCGCGGCCTCATGAACGCCCGCAGCTTCCGGGTGGACGCCACCACGCCGGCCGCGCCCGACCAGCCCACCACCGCGCCGCCCGTGGGCACCACGCCCGAACCGGTGACGCCGGCACCCATCACCACCCCGGGATCCGGAACCCCGCAGGCACCCGCTCCCACGCCACAGCCGCCGGCCGCGCCCGGGGCCCCGCAGGCACCCGCTCCCGGCTAGGCCGGCAGCGGGGCGAAGAGGTAGTGCGACACCATGAACTCGTCGCCGCCCCGGTAGCCCCAGAGCCCCGCGCACGCGAGGAAGAACAGCCGCCAGCGGCGGAACCACCTCTCCCCCTCACCCGGGTGGTCGCGCTCCATGATGGCCACCACGCGGTCGCGGTTGGCCACGAGGTTGTCGTCCCAGTGCAGCGCGGTGCGCTCGTAGTGGCGCCCCGACACCCGCCAGTGGTCCTGCACGGCGAAGCGTCCGGATGCCGCGTGCAGCAGCAGGTCGTCCGAGGGCATCGTGCCGCCCGTGAAGAAGTGGCGGCCGATCCAGTCGCTCTGGTCGTCCTCGCTGAACTCGAAGGCGATGTCGCGGTGCGTGAACACGTGCACGAAGAACAGCCCGTCCGGGCGAAGCCATCGCTGGATGCGCGCGAACAGCGCCTGGTGGTTCTTCACGTGCTCGAGCATCTCTACGCTCACCACGCGGTCGAACGAGGCGTCGGGCAGCTCGAGCGTGGTGACGTCGTGGGTGATCACCGTGATGTTCCCGAGCCCCCTCTCGCGGGCCTGGCGCTCGATGTGCTCGCGCTGGCCGGCCGAGTTGCTCACCGCCGTGATGCGGCTGGCCGGGTAGCGCTCGGCCATCCAGAGCGTGAGCGATCCCCAGCCGCACCCGAGCTCGAGCACGTCCTGGCCGTCCTCCAGGCGCGCGCGGGCGCAGGTGAGGGCGAGCATGGCGTCCTCGGCCAGCGCCAGGTCGTCCACGCCGGGCGGGTAGAGGCATGAGGAGTACTTGAGGCGCGGGCCGAGGCAGGCCTCGAAGAAGTCGGCCGGCACCTCGTAGTGCTGTTCGTTGGCGGCGTCCGCCCGCACGGCCACCGGCGCCTCGGCCAGGCGACGGCGCAGGGCGCGGGCGCGCTCGCTCTCGGCATCCGTGCCACCACGCCGCTCACGGCGCAGGCGCGTGGCCACGCGCGCGCGGATCGCGGCCAGCAGCACCGGGCGCGGCACGTCGTGATCTTCCGCCAGCCGGATGTACCAGGGCTCCACACTCCGAGCGTAACGGCCCGCGTCGTGCGAATCTCCCCCCATCGGATACGGCGCGATCATGCTCACGTCGGCCATCGTCATCCTGGCGATCGTCGTCATCACCTGGCTCGTCAGCCTGGCGCTGCGCGATGCCAGCGTGATCGACCCCGTGTGGCCGCTCGGCTTCGTGGCAGTGGCCATCACCACGTTCGTGGCGGGCGATGGTGACGAGGGCCGGCGACTGCTCATCCTGGTGCTGGTGGCGATCTGGGGCCTCAGGCTCTCGGCGTACCTCACCTGGCGCAACCACGGCAAGGGCGAGGACTTCCGCTACGCCGCCATGCGCGAGAAGCGCGGGCAGTCGTTCTGGATCGTCAGCCTGGTCACCATCTTCATCCTGCAGGGCGTTCTCATGTGGATCGTGTCGCTGCCGGTGCAGCTGGCGGCCGTGCCCGACCGCGGCCTCGGGCTGCTCGCCGTGGCCGGCGTGGCGGCATGGGTGATCGGATTCGGGTTCGAGGCCATCGGCGACTGGCAGCTGGCCCGCTTCAAGGCGGACCCCGCCAATAAGGGCAAGGTGCTCGACACCGGCCTGTGGCGCTACACGCGCCACCCGAACTACTTCGGGGACTTCATGGTGTGGTGGGGGATCTTCCTCATCGCCGCCGAGAGCGGCGCCGGCGCATGGGGGTTCATCGGGCCGATCCTCATGACGGTGCTGCTCGTGAAGGTCTCCGGCGCGGGACTGCTCGAGAAGGACATCGCCGAGCGCCGTCCGGGGTACGCGGAGTACGTGCGCCGCACGAGCGGGTTCTTCCCCCGCCCGCCGAAGCCCTAGGCAGCCCTACTCGCCGTCGACGGCGGTGCCCGGCGGCAGCAGGATCACCGGGCACGATGCGTGCCGGGCGAGGTACCCGCTGAAGGATCCGACGAACTTCGCCATGCGCGCGAGCGGGTCGCCGTGCGACGCCGCCACGATGGCATCAACGTCGTTGTCGTCGGCCCAGCGCACCACGGCGTCGGGTGCCGAGTCGGCGTCATGCGGGTCGAGCAGCACAGGCTCGGCACCGGGGATGTCCTCGCACACCACCTCGAGCAGCCCCTGGGCGATCTCGCGGTGCGCCCCCGAGTTGTCGCCGAGCGGCGAACCCCCGAATGCCGTGCCGATGGCTGCGAGGAACGACTCGCTGAAGGGCGGCCCGCCCATCACGTGCACCACCGAGAGCCTGCCGCCCTCGGCGCGCACCTGCAGGGCCAGGCGCACCACCGCCTCGGTGGCCGGCGACTCGTCGACGCACGCAACCACGTGACTGAAAGATCCGGTGCTCACGCCGCCAGAGTAATCAGACGGATGCCCCGTGGCCCCGCGGCTGCCGAGTGGCGGGGTAGCATGGCTCCGATGGGTCTGAGAAAGCGCTTCCTTGTCGTGGTCGTGGGGGTTCCCGGCAGTCCGGCCGAGGCCCAGCGCAGCGAGGTGGGCCGCTTCCGCAGCGTTAGCGCCGCGGAGCAGGCAGGCCAGGACGAGTGGAGGCGCATCCTCTTCGTCCACGCCCCCCACGTCGATCGCTACCGCATCGTCATCGAGGACGACGGCGTGGAGGTGGGCGAGGTGCCCATGCCCGAGCTCCCCGCCGATGCGGGACCGGGCATCCTCGATGAGACGGTGACGCCCCTCGGCACCAGCGTGGGTGCGCTCGGCGAACCGCTCGAGGAGGCGCCGGTCGAGGACGTCGAGGTGGAGGAGGTCGCCGTCGAGGTCGCGGACGCTGCCCGGGGAGACGACCCGCCCGCGCCGGATGCGGCGGTCGAAGCCGTGGCCGTGGCGGGGGTCGCCGCGGAGGTCGTCGCAGGGCAGTCCGAGCCGGAGCCGGACCCCGCCGTGCAGGCCGTCATGGCGACCGGGGTGGATGCCGACGCCGAGGCGGAGGCGGACGCCATCGAGGCCACCGGTGAGCTCGAGGTGATCCCGGACGAGGACGAGCTCGCGGCCACGGGCGAGCACAAGGGCCTCGCCGACGAGGTGGCCATGGACGACGTCTCGGCCACCGGAGAGGTGCCGATCATCCCGCCCGAGGGCGATGGAGTGCCCGCCGCCCCTGCGCAGCGTCCCTACATCGAGATCGAGGACCCGCCCGACGGCCCCGTGCCCGAGGACGTCATCGCGCGCTTTGCCGCCATGGTGGAGGCCGACAAGGAGCGCGAGGCCCGGCGCGCGGAGCGGGAGCGTGGCGACGCGGGCTGAGCCCGCGGCGGAGGATCGCGGGCTCGCGCGCGTGTGGGGCCTGGTTGCCGGGGGCGCGCGCCCCG
>CAIYRJ010000190.1 GCA_903928615.1 uncultured Actinomycetes bacterium
CAACCTCCTGGCCGGTCGCGGCACGCTGGGCGCCCTTCTGCTCCTTCCCCGCTAGGGGAAGCGCTTCGACACCCACGCCCGGATGCGCCGGGCACAGGAACAGTCCACACGAGCCAGGAGGAAGCCCCCGTGCCGGCCGATGACGCCAGCCGAGATGACGCCAAGCGCGTCAAGTTCTTCGATACGACCCTTCGCGACGGGGAGCAGTCGCCGCGCATTCACCTGAACCTTCGGGAGAAGGTGGAGATCGCGCAGCAGCTCGCCCGCCTCGGTGTGGACGTGATCGAGGCCGGCTTCCCGATCTCGTCGCCTGGTGACCTCGAGGGCGTGCAGGCCGTGGCCCGTGAGGTGGAGGGCCCCACGATCGCCGGGCTGGCCCGCGCGAACGAGAAGGACATCGCCGTGGCGTGGGAGGGCGTGCGTGACGCCAAGAAGCCGCGCATCCACACGTTCATCGCCACGTCGGACATCCACATGGCGCACAAGCTGCGCATGGACCGTGCCGAGGTGCTGGCCACGGCCATCGACGCCGTGAAGCTCGCCGTGAGCCTGAGCCCCGACGTGGAGTTCTCGTGCGAGGACGCCACGCGGTCGGACCCGGCCTTCGTGGCCGAGGTGATCGGGGCGGCCATCGCGGAGGGCGCGGGCACCATCAACATCCCGGACACCGTGGGCTACACGATGCCCACGGAGTTCCAGAGGTTCCTCATGGAGCTCTACGAGCGCGTGCCGTCGCTCGAGGGGGTCACGCTGTCCGTGCACTGCCACAACGACCTGGGCCTGGCCGTGGCCAACTCCCTGGCGGGGCTCGAGGTGGGCGCCCGGCAGGTGGAGGTGTGCGTGAACGGCATCGGTGAGCGCGCGGGCAACGCCAGCCTCGAGGAGATGGCGATGATCCTGCGCACGCGCGCAGAGGACCTCGGCGGCCTGTGGTCGGGCATCAACACCACGGAGATCACCAAGGCCAGCCGCATGGTGAGCCGTCTCACCGGGTATGAAATCCAGCCGAACAAGGCGATCGTGGGCCGCAACGCCTTCGCGCACGAGGCCGGCATCCACCAGCACGGCGTGCTGGCCAACCCGCTCACCTACGAGATCATGGACGCCCAGAGCGTGGGCCTGATGCAGAGCGAGCTGGTGCTCGGCAAGCACTCCGGCCGCCACGCCCTGCGCCAGGCGCTCACCGACCTGGGATACGAGCTCGACAAGGACGCCCTGAACGAGGCCTTCCGCCGGTTCAAGGAGGTGGCCGACCGCAAGGGCGAGCTCACCGCCATGGACCTCGAGGCGCTCATGGAGGACGAGATGCGCGTGGACCACGAGCACCAGCTCGACCTGCGCGAGATCTCCTTCAGCGGCGCATCGGGCGACAGGGCCCGCGCCAGCGTGACCGTGCGCTCCACCGACGGCAGCGAGTACAGCGGCGAGGCCGAGGGCGATGGTCCCGTGGCCGCGCTGATCGGCGCCATCGACGCCGCCGTGGGGTCGGCCGGCACCCTGCTGGAGTACTCGGTGTCGGCCGTGACCGACGGGCCCGACGCACTGGGCGAGGCGCGGGTGCTCTGCGAGCTGAACGGACGCCAGTTCACCGGCCAGGGCGTGTCGCCCGACGTGCTCGAGGCCAGCGCCATCGCCTACCTGCGCGCGGTGACCGCCAGCAGGAACGCCGACCAGACCGAGAGGATGGCCGAGAGCGGCGTGTAGCCGCCCGGCCGGGAAAGACAGAGAGGACGAAGGCAGTGGGCAAGACCCTGTTCCGGAAGGTGTGGGACCTCCACGAGGTGGTTCCCGAGGGCCCCGAGGGCCCGGCGATCCTCTACATCGACCTGCACCTCGTGCACGAGGTCACCTCGCCGCAGGCCTTCGACGGCCTGCGCATGGCCGGCCGCGCGGTGCGCCGTCCCGACCGCACGCTGGCCACGGTGGATCACAACGTGCCGACCGTCGGCCGCGAGCGCGGCATCGAGGACGAGCTCTCCCGCCTGCAGGTGGAGGCCCTCGAGCGCAACGCGAAGGAGTTCGGAATCCCGCTGTTCTCGCTCACGAGCCCCCGCCAGGGCATCGTGCACGTGATCGGCCCCGAGCTCGGATTCACCCAGCCCGGCATGACGATCGTGTGCGGTGACAGCCACACCTCCACGCACGGCGCGTTCGGCGCGCTGGCCTTCGGCATCGGCACCAGCGAGGTGGAGCACGTGCTCGCCACGCAGACGCTGCCGCAGGGCATGCCGCGCACCATGCGCATCAACTTCGAGGGCGAGATGCCCCGGGGCGTGGTGGCCAAGGACCTCATCCTCGGTGCCATCGGCCAGATGGGCGTCTCCGGCGCCCAGGGCCACGTGGTGGAGTACGCCGGATCGGCGATCCGCGGCCTCACCATGGAGGGCCGCATGACCGTGTGCAACATGTCCATCGAGGGCGGCGCGCGCGCCGGCATGGTGGCGCCCGACGACACCACGTTCGCCTACGTGGAGGGCCGCATGGCCGCCCCGGACGACTTCGCCGCATCGGTGGAGCGCTGGCGCGAGCTGCCGAGCGACGCCGACGCGGAGTTCGACCGCGAGATGGACGTCGACGTGCCCTCGCTGGCGCCGCAGGTGACCTGGGGCACCACCCCGGGCATGGTGGCGCCCATCACGGGCCGCGTGCCCACGCCCGAGCAGTACGACGACCCCACCGACCAGGAGGCCGTGCGCCGCTCGCTGGAGTACATGGGCCTGAACGGGGGAGAGGCGATGGAGGACATCGCCATCGACACCGTGTTCCTGGGCTCGTGCACGAATGGCCGCATCGAGGACCTTCGCGCCGCCGCCGAGGTGGTGCAGGGCCACACGGTGAAGGACGGCATGCGCGCCATGGTGGTGCCCGGGTCGATGGCCGTGAAGGCGCAGGCCGAGGAGGAGGGCCTCGACGAGGTGTTCCGCACCGCGGGGTTCGAGTGGCGCGACGCCGGCTGCTCGATGTGCCTGGGCATGAACCCGGACATCCTCGAGCCGGGCGAGCGCTGCGCCAGCACGAGCAACCGCAACTTCGAGGGTCGCCAGGGCAAGGGCGGCCGCACCCACCTGGTGAGCCCCGCCATGGCCGCTGCCGCGGCCATCACCGGCCACCTGGTGGACGTCCGCACGTTCGACGCCGCCCTCGCGGGCGCCTAGGAGGAGCCATGGACCCGATCACCATCGTGAAGTCGAAGGTGGCCCCGCTCGACCGGGCCGACGTCGACACCGACCAGATCATCCCCAAGCAGTTCCTCAAGCGCGTCGAGCGCACGGGGTTCGGCGAGTTCCTGTTCTTCGACTGGAAGAACGAGGACTTCTACATCCTCGATCGCCCGGAGTACGAGGGCGCGCGCATCCTCGTGGCAGGCCGCAACTTCGGCTGCGGGTCGTCACGCGAGCACGCCCCGTGGGCCATCCAGGACTACGGCTTCGACGTCGTCATCGCGCCGTCGTTCGCCGACATCTTCCGCACCAACTGCACGAAGATCGGCATGCTGCCCGTCATCCTTCCCGAGGAGGACGTGCGCACGATCATGCAGGAGGCCATCGACCAGCCGGGCACCGAGATGACGGTCGACCTCGAGGAGTGCGTCGTGGCGTTCCCCGACGGCCGCACCGTGGAGTTCCACATCGAGGACAGCGTGCGCGACCGCCTGCTGAACGGCTGGGACGACATCGGCCTCACCATGCTGAAGGACTCCGAGATCGCCGCGTACGAGGCGGATCGCGAGCGGCAGGGCCCGGTCACGACGGTCCTGCTCTAGGCCACACCCATCACCGACGAGGAAACGCGAATGCGCGAGGTCAAGGTCGTACTGCTGCCGGGTGACGGCATCGGACCCGAGGTCATCGGCGAGGCACGGCGCCTCGTCGACCACGTGGCTCCGATGGACGGCATCCAGGTGGACTGGGACTCCCACGCGGTGGGCGGATGCGCCATCGACACGTTCGGCAAGCCCCTTCCCGACGGCGTGATGGAGGAGTGCCAGGCGGCCGATGCCGTGCTGCTCGGTGCGGTGGGCGGTCCCAAGTGGGACACCACCAACCCCGACGACCCGCGCCCCGAGCAGGCCCTGCTGGCGCTGCGCGCCGGCCTTGGCCTCTTCGCCAACCTGCGCCCGGTCAAGCCCATTCCGTCGCTCTACGAGAGCAGCCCGCTGCGCACGGAGCGCATCGAGGGCACCGACCTGCTGGTGGTGCGCGAGCTCACCGGGGGCATCTACTTCGGCAAGAGCGGCCGCGAGGGCGACAGCGCCTACGACACGTGCACGTACAGCCGGGCGGAGATCCGTCGCGTGGCCGAGGTGGCCTTCGAGTCGGCGCTGGCGCGCCGCGGCAAGGTGACCTCGGTGGACAAGGCCAACGTGCTCGAGAGCTCGCGCCTCTGGCGTGACGAGGTGATGCGCGTGGCTGAGGAGCACCCCGACGTAGAGCTCGAGCACATGCTGGTGGACAACGCCGCCATGCAGCTCGTGAGCCGCCCGGCCGACTTCGACGTGATCGTCACCGAGAACATGTTCGGGGACATCCTCTCCGACGAGGCCGCGATGATCAGCGGGTCCATCGGCCTGCTGCCCTCGGCGAGCCTCGGCGGGCACGGTCCGGGCCTGTTCGAGCCCGTGCACGGATCGGCGCCCGACATCGCCGGCGAGGGCATCGCCAACCCCATCGCCACGTGCCTTTCGGCCGCGATGATGCTGCGGTACTCGCTCGACGCGCCGAAGGGTGCCGACGCCATCGAGGGCGCCGTCGACCAGGTGCTCTCGATGGGCCACAGCACGCGCGATCTGGGCGGCGCCTGCTCCACCCACGAGATGGGCGAGTTGCTGATCTCCGCGGCGGGCTAGACTTCACCGGATACGCGGGCGCCGGAGCCCGCGCCAACCCCATGCATGGAAGGGCCGCCGCAGGATGGAAGCCGACAAGATCTGGATGAACGGGTCACTCGTGGACTGGGCCGATGCCACGGTCCACGTGCTCACGCATGCCCTTCATTACGGCACGTCGGTGTTCGAGGGCATCCGGGCCTACGAGACCGAGGACGGCCCCGCCGTGTTCCGGCTCGACCAGCACCTGCTGCGCCTCGAGCGCTCGGCCGCGCAGTACTACATGCCACTGCCGTTCTCGCATGAGGATCTCCGCACGGCCGTGCACCAGGTGATCTCCGCGAACGGCCTGCACGAGGCCTACATCCGGCCCATCGCCCTGCGCGGCTACGGCGTGATGGGGCTCAACCCCGTGGAGGCGCCGGTCGACGTGGCCATCGCCGCGTGGGTGTGGGGCGCATACCTTGGCGAGGACGGCCTGAAGCACGGCATCAAGGCCAAGATCTCCAGCTGGCGGCGCATCGGCAACAACACCATTCCCGCCACGGCCAAGGCCGGCGGGCAGTACCTCAACTCGATCCTCGCGAAGATGGAGACCCAGCACGCGGGCTACCAGGAGGCCATCCTGCTCAACGAGCTCGGCATGGTCACCGACGGCTCCGGCGAGAACATCTTCATCGTGAAGGACGGGGTGGTCAGCACCCCGCCCATCTCGGCGTCGATCCTCGAGGGCATCACGCGCAACTCGATCATGGAGATCGCGCGCGCCGAGGGCTATGAGGTGCTCGAGCGCGACCTCGCGCGCGCCGAGCTGTATCAGGCGGACGAGGTGTTCGTCACCGGCACGGCCGCCGAGGTGTGCCCGGTGCGGTCGGTGGACGACCACCTCATCGGCGAGCCCGGTCCCGTCACCCAGAGGCTGCAGCACGTGTTCCACGAGGTGGTGCATGGCCGGGACGCCCGGTGGGCGCACTGGCTCGACCACGTGACGGCGGCAACGCCGGCGGGCTGATGGAGCGCATCCTCCTCTACGACACCACGCTGCGTGACGGCATGCAGCGCGAGGGCATGAGCCTCTCGGTGGGGGAGCAGCTGCAGGTAGCCCTGCGGCTGTCCGACGTCGGGATCGACGTCGTGGAGGCGGGCTTCCCGTCGTCCAACCCCA
>CAIYRJ010000191.1 GCA_903928615.1 uncultured Actinomycetes bacterium
AAGGCCGGCATCGACCCCTACGAGTGCTGGCGCCGCGTGCAGGGCGACGTCGACCTCTCCATCAAGATCCGCGAAAAGACGGGCTGAACGCCGTCGCCCCTCCCCCCGGAGTGATGCGGGGGGGTCGCCTTCGGTTACGTGCCTGACACCGGGGTGGGGCCGGCCGCGGGGCTCAGCCCAGCGCGCCCACCAACTCGGCGGCCTCGGGGGCGCCGATGCGGCCGGTCTTCACCAGGCCCACGTCTCCCGATGGCTCGATGATGATGCCGGCCGGCACGCTCCAGATGGGCAGGGCACCCGCCTCGGGGTGCTCGTCGAGGTCGATGTCCACCACGGCGCGGCCTGCCGCGGCGTCGTGGATGGCCTGCTTGGCCGCCGGGCACCGCGGGCAGTTGGGGGCGGTGACCACCAGCAGCCACGGGCCCTGGCCCTGCAGGTCGAAGGCCTTCTTCAGGTCGTGGGCCGAGCCGGCGCGGCGGGCGATCTGCTTCCACGCGATGCAGCCGATGCAGATGCCGCTGATGGCCGAGAAGAGCGCCACCGCGGCCACCATGCCCGTGACGATCCATCCCGCGAGCTCGAGCCCCGCGTAGAGCAGCACGATGGCCACCGCGAGCATGACCAGGGCGATCCACTGCGCGAAGCGCACGGGCTTGGACGGCTCGAGCTCCGCCGGGCGCACGGGGATGATCGCGAAGAGGTAGGCCACCGGCGACCACCGCGGCCCGATGAGCGCCAGCGCGATGAATACCGCCGCCACCACCACCACGGGGATGGTCTGGAAGAGCACGGCCTCGAGGCACAGCAGGCCCGTGATGGCCTGCGCGAAGCGCGGGGCCCACGGATGCACCACGGCGGGCGTGCGCGCGGGAAGCGGGAAGATGCTCACGAAGGGGTCCCCATAGACCCGGGATTCTTATGCTCGCGATAAGGAAATTGCAACCGGCTCGGCGTCGATCTCGCCGTCCTCCCGGTGCAGCGGGGTGAACGGCACCCCGTGGCCCACGGTGAGCTCGGTGGCCAGCACCTCGCCGGCAATCCATGCGCGGTGGGCATCGATGGCCTCGCGGATGCGCGCGGAGCCGTCGAGGTGCAGCAGGATGCGGTCCTCCACCTTGAGGTCGGCGTCGCGGCGGGCGTTCTGGATGGCGCGCACGAGGTCGCGGGCAAGGCCCTCCATCTCGAGCTCGGGCGTGATCTCCGTAGCCAGGCCCACGGCCAGCGCGCCGCCCTCGGCCACCGCGTAGCCCTCGGAGGGGCGCACCTCGCGCAGCAGGTCGTCGTCGCCCAGAACCTCGTCGTTGCCATTGACGGTGACTGTCACCGTTCCGCCGGCGTCGAGCACCCCCACGGTGGCCGTGGGGTCGAGCGCCGCCACGGCCTCGGCCATGGCCGGCATGTTCGGGCCCATGCGCGGGCCGAGCGTGCGGTAGTTGGGCTTGAGGCTCACCTGCACCAGGCCACCGGCGTCGGTGACGAACCGCACCTCGCGCACGTTGAGCTCCTCGGCCACGATGCCCGACAGCGCCTCGAGCTCGCGCGCCGTGGATGGCGGGCAGGCGATCACGGCCTCCGCCAGCGGCTGGCGCACCTTGAGCTTGGCCTCCTTGCGCGCCGATCGGCCGAGCGTGGTGGCCTCCATGGCGGCGGCCATGGCCTGCTCGAGCTGCTCGTCGCGGCGTCCACCGGGTGCGGGCCAGTCGGCCAGGTGCACGCTGGGTGGCGCGGCGTCGTCATGCGCCGCCACCAGGTTGCCCCACATCTCATCGGCCACGAACGGGCAGAAGGGCGCCACCAGCAGCGAGATGGTGGTGAGGCACTCGTGCAGGGTGGCGAAGGCCGCGGCGGTGTCGGCCGCGTCATCACCGCGCCAGAAACGGCGGCGCGAGGTGCGCACGTACCAGTTGCTCAGGTCGTCGACGAGGTCCTCGAGGGCGCGGCCGGCGGAGGTGGGGTCGTAGTCGGCCAGGCGCGCCGTCACCTGCTCGATGGTGCCGTCGAGGCGCGAGAGCGCCCAGCGGTCCATCTCCGACCGCTCGGCGAGCGGCGGGGCGGGGTCGCCCGGCGACCAGCCATCGGGCAGCGCGGCGTACGTGACGAGGAACGCATAGGTGTTCCACAGCGTGAACAGGAACCTGCGACGGGTCTCGTCCACCACGTCGAGGCTGAAGCGGAACGACTCCCAGGGGCTCTGCGCCGTGAAGAGGTACCAGCGGAAGGCGTCGGCGCCCGCGTGGTCGATGACCGTCCAGGGCTCCACCACGTTGCCCTTCGACTTGCTCATCTTCTGGCCTTCGCCATCGAGGATGAGCCCCAGGCACACCACGTTGCGGTAGGGCGACTCGTCGAAGAGCAGCGTGCCCTCGGCCAGCAGCGAGTAGAACCACCCGCGGGTCTGGTCGAGGGCCTCGCACACGAAGTCGGCGGGGAAGCGCCCGGCCAGGTCGTCCGGACCCTCGAAGGGGTGGTGGTGCTGGGCGAACGGCATGGCCCCGGAGTCGAACCAGACGTCGGCCACCTCGGGCACGCGGTGCGCCACGCCGCCGCAGTGGCAGCGCACGTCGATGTCGTCCACGTAGGGGCGATGCGGGTCGAGCGGGTCGGGCACGTCAGAGGTGGCGCGCTCGCGCAGGTCGGCGAACGAGCCGATGGCCGTCACCTCCGAGCAGTCGTCGCAGCGCCAGAAGGGCAGCGGCGTGCCCCAGTAGCGCTCGCGCGAGATGGCCCAGTCGACGTTGCCCTCGAGCCAGCGGCCGAAGCGGCCGTCGCGCACGTGGTCGGGGTGCCACCCCACCGACGCGTTGAGCTCGAGCATGCGGTCGCGCACGTCGGTGGTGCGGATGTACCACGAGGGCTTGGCGTAGTAGAGCAGGGGCGTGCTGCAGCGCCAGCAGTGCGGATAGGAGTGCTCGTAGGCCTTCTCGCGGTGCACGCGGTGGCGGCCCTCGAGGTCGGCGATCAGCGCCCGGTCGGCGTCCTTCACGAACTGCCCCTCGGCCTGCGGCACCTTCGCGGTGAACAGGCCCTGGCGGTCCACCGGGTTGGGGGCGTCGAGGCCGTGCTCGCGCGCGGCGCGCATGTCGTCCTCGCCGAAGGCCGGTGCGATGTGCACGATGCCCGTGCCGTCGTCGGTGGTGACGAAGTCGCTCATCACCACCACGTGGCGGCCGGGGATCATGTCGAAGGGCGGCTCGTACTCGGCGCCCGCGAGGTCGCTCGCCGGCACCACGCGCTCCACCACGGCGCCCTCGCCCATCACGGCCCCCACGAGCGCCTCGGCCATCACCAGCCGCTCGGCGCCGTCGACCACCACCGCGTAGTCGGTATCCGGGTTGATGGCGGCGGCCTGGTTGGCGGGAAGCGTCCAGGGCGTGGTGGTCCACACCAGCAGCGAGGTGTCGCCGGCGGACGCCTCATCCGCTCCATCGGTGACTGTCACCGAACCGGCGCGCAGCGGGAACTTGACGTAGATCGAGGGGTCGACGACGTCCTTGTAGCCCTGCGCCACCTCGTGGCTGCTCAGCGCCGTGCCGCAGCGCGGGCAGTAGGGCACCACCTTGTCGCTCTCGTACACCAGGCCCTTGTCGTGGAGGGTGGCGAGGCTCCACCACACGCTCTCCACGTAGTCGGTGTCCATGGTGCGGTAGGCCTCGGAGGTGTCCACCCAGAAGCCGATGCGCTCGGTGAGGCGCTCCCACTC
>CAIYRJ010000192.1 GCA_903928615.1 uncultured Actinomycetes bacterium
AGCCAGTGGCCGACGGCCAGTACCGATTCGAGGGCGTCGCCTTCGACGGCGTCACCGTGCTGAGCACCACGCCTGCGGGCGTGACGGTGGACATGACCGCACCGAAGCCCATCATCGATGCGCCCGCGCCCACGATCCCCGCGAGCAGGCGCACCTCGCTGCCGCTGCGCCCCGGGGGCGCGGACGAGGTGCGCGCCATCGTGCGCAGGCCGGGCGACGATGCCCCACTGGCATCGGGCCCGTGGGTGGCGGCCGGAGACTCCCTGGCACTGCCCAAGGCGCTCGCGCGCCGCGGCATCATCGGCACGGTGCAGGTGACGGCCGAGGGGCGCGACGCCGCCGGCAACACCGGCACGAGCGAACCGGTGATCTGGGCGCTGCAACCCGCGGCCGGCGCGCCGATGGTGGTGCGCCGCATCAAGACCAAGAAGCGACTCGTGGCACTCACCGTGGACGACGGCTACGGCCCGTCGGAGTCGGTGCGCATGATCGAGGCCGCGCGCGCAGCCGGGGTGACGGTCACCTTCTGCTTCAACGCCATCAACGGCCGCGTGTGGAGCGCGTCATTCCGCCAGATGCTGCGCGACGCCGTGAGGGACGGCAGCCTGGAGATCTGCAACCACGGCTACGCCCACAACACCAGCGAGAGCACCAGCGCCTCGGCGGGCACGGCCGACCTCAGCCGCAACAAGCCGTGGGATGACATCGCCGGAGTGGCGTCGGGCCCCTTCTACCGCCCGCCCTACGGTGCCTTCGGACCCGGCCTGCGGGCGGCGGCCCAGGCCACCGGCTATCGCTACGTGCTCATGTGGGATGTCGACACCAACGACTGGCAGGGCCCGAGCGCGTCGGTGATCACCCGCCGCGCGGTGGGCGGCGCGCGGGCGGGTTCGATCATCCTCATGCACACCAAGCCCAACACCGCGGCGGCCTTCCCCGACATCATCCGGGGCCTCAAGCGCAAGGGCCTCGAGCCGGTGGGGCTCGGGGAGCTCTTCTCCGCCGGCCGCCCCGGCTAGGCGCGGCATGGCCCCCGGCCCCGCCCTCACCCGCCGGCAGGCGATCGCGGTGGCGGGTGGCGCCCTGCTCGCGGCATCGGCAGCGGGCATTCCGGGCATCGCCGCGGCAGGGCGCTCGAGATCACGCGTGCACGTGGTGGGAGCGGGCCTCGCGGGGCTGGCGTGCGCCGAGCGCCTGTCGGTGGCCGGCGTGGACGTGCGCGTATGGGAGGCCCGAAACCGCCTGGGCGGGCGCACGCTCACCGACCTGCAGCTCGTGCCCGATGGCTGGGTGGAGTGCGGCGGGGAGTTCATCGACTCCGGGCACTCGGCCATGAGGCGCCTGTGCGCAGCGATGGGCGTGGGGCTTCAGGACCTCGAGGCGCTGGACATCCCGGGCCAGCCGCGCGACCTGGTGGCCGGCCGCGTGCGGAGCGGCGAGTGGGCATCGGGGCCCGACGCGCGGCTGGCAGCGCGGGCCGCGCGCGACCTGCGCGCGATGGGCGAGGCGCGGCTCGACCGCCTGAGCGCCGCCACGTGGCTCGCCCGCGCCATCACCGGCTGGCCATCGAGCGCGTTCGCCCGCTACCGCGCGGCACTGGTGCGGGGTGAGTATGGCGTCGATCCCGCGGCGCTCTCCGCCGCCTGGCTGGTGACCGATCTCGCGGAGGGCGCCCGTGCCGCGGAGATGGGCGAGGGCACCGAGCGCTACCGCGTGGACGGGGGCACGGTGCGACTGGTGTCGGCGCTCGAGAGCGTCATCGGATCGGGACGCGTCACCCGGGGTGCGCAGGTGACGGCGATCACCTCCTCAGGCGGCGAGGTGAAGCTTGCGGTCAACGCCCCGGGCGGGCGGCGCGTCGAGGTGGGTGACCTGGTGGTGGTCACCCTGCCGCCGCGGGTGCTGGCCGACGTCGACATGCGCCGGTCGGGCGTGCCGCGCCACGTCCTGCGCGGCATCGAGAAAACCGGCATGGGCACCAACGCGAAGCTGATCATCCCCTTCGCCCGGGCCTCATGGG
>CAIYRJ010000193.1 GCA_903928615.1 uncultured Actinomycetes bacterium
AGCGTGCATGGCCCCCCGCCCACCTGCAGGGCGTCGAGGGCATCACGCGCCGGGAACATGGCGTCGATCACGCCCACCAGGTTACGCAGGTACTCGAACCGGATGCGCGTGGGGTCGATGAGGTCCACGTGGCTGGCCTCCACCCCGTCCATGAGCAGCAGCCGCCCACCGGGATGCTCGGCATCGCGATCTGCCCGTATCTCGATCGTCACGTAATCCGCAACGATCGGATACGCCGGTGCCGGAGGAGCCTTCATTCGCGCATTGTGGCGGGAGCGCGCCCTGTGGAAAAGGTGACTGTCACCGGCGGGTGACTGTCACCCGCCCCGCTGTGCCCCGGCCACTCCTCAGGTGAGCAGCACGCCTCCGTCCACCACGAGCTGCGCGCCGGTGACGTAGGTGGACAGATCGGAGGCCAGGAACAGCACGGCGCGGGCGATGTCGTCGGGGTCGCCCATGCGGCCCTCGGGAATGCGGGCGCTGAAGGCGGCGACCGCGTCGGACGATCCCCCGCCCATCTCCTCCACGCCGGGGGTGAGCACCCCACCCGGCGCCACCGCATTGACGCGGATGCCGTGCGGCGCCAGCTCGAGCGCAACGTTCTTCGTGAAGCCCCATACCCCGTGCTTGGAGGCGTCGTAGTGCGCGAGGCCCACCATCGACGGGTGCAGGGCGTCGATGGACGTGACGTTGACGATCGTGCCGCCGCGGCCCTGATCCACCATCGCAGCCGCCGCCTCGCGCGTGCAGAGGAACACGCCGCGCAGGTTCACGGCGATCACCCTGTCGAACATGGCGGTCTCCATGCCGAGCACGGGGCATGGCGGGAATATGCCTGCGTTGTTGGCCACCACGTCGAGCCCTCCGAGCTCATCGACGCAGGCGCGCACCATCGACTTGACCGCGGCCTCGTCGGACACGTCGGCGGCCACCGCGAGGGCCGTGCCACCGCCGTCGCGGATCTCGGCGGCCACCGACTCCGCCGTGGCCGCCTCCATGTCGGACACCGCCACGGCCGCGCCGGCATCGGCGAGCCGCAGCGCGATGGCGCGCCCGATGCCCCTCCCGGATCCGGTGACCAGCGCCACCTTCCCCTTCAGCGAGATGAGATCGGGCAGAGGTATGCGGTCGGCCATGCGCAAGTGCTACCAGACGCCGACGCCCCGGCGGGCGGCCGGGGCGTCGGGTGGAACCGCGGGCCGGCGCAAAGCGCCGGAATCGGTCAGACGTTGATGGAGTCCCGGTTGCCCGAGATCTCGGTGATCAGCTCGCCCATGACGTCCTTGGCGTCGCCGAACACCATGAGCGTCTTCTCGTTGAAGAAGAGCTCGTTCTCGACGCCGGCGAAGCCGGGGCGCATGGAGCGCTTGACCACCATCACCGTCGCGGCCTTGTCGACGTCGAGGATCGGCATGCCGTAGATGGGGCTCTTCTGGTCGTGACGCGCGGCCGGGTTGACCACGTCATTCGCGCCCAGCACGAGCACCACATCCACCTGCGGGAACTCGGGGTTGATCTCCTCCATGTCGATCAACTGCTCGTACGGCACGTTGGCCTCGGCGAGGAGCACGTTCATGTGCCCCGGCATGCGCCCGGCCACAGGATGGATGGCGTACTTGACCTCCACGCCTTCCTTCTCGAGCGTGTCGGCGAGTTCGCGCACCTTGTGCTGCGCCTGGGCAACGGCCATGCCGTAACCCGGCACCACCACCACGAGGCGGGAGTTCTTGAGGATCTCCCCGGCCTCGTCGAACGAGGCGCTGCGGATGGAGCCGACCTCCTGCTCGCCCCACTCGGCCTCGGTGGCCCCGAACGCCCCGAAGAGGACGTTGCGGAACGACCGGTTCATGGCGCGGCACATGATGATCGAGAGGATGAGTCCCGACATGCCGTCAAGGGCACCCGCCACGATGAGCAGGTTGTTCTCGAGCACGAATCCGAGCAGCGCGGCCGCGATGCCGGCGTAGGAGTTCAGGAGCGCGATGACCGTGGGCATGTCGGCGCCGCCGATCGGGATGATCAGCAGCACGCCGAATGCCAGGCCCGCCACGATGATGACCGGGATCGCCCACACCTGCGACGGGTCGACGGCGAGGATGATCACCATCAGCACCGCGAGTCCCAGGACCGCGAAGTTGAGGGTCTTCTGCAACGGGAACACGATGGGCCGCTGCGCGAGCCACTTGACCTCCTGCAGCTTCCCGGCAGCCATGAGCGAGCCGGTGAAGACCAGGGCACCCAGCGTGATCTCGATGCCGAGCACCGCCATCACGAACCAGTTGATGTCAGGCGTGGCGTCGTAGAACTTGGCGATACCCACGAGGCCTGCAGCCAGGGCGCCGAAGGCGTGCGACAGCGCGATGCGCTGCGGCATGGCGGTCATGGGCACGAGCAGGCCGAGCGGCACGCCGATGGCGGCACCGATGAGCATGGCCACCGCGATGTAGATGTAGCCGGTGGTCGTGATGACCGGCAGCAGCAGCGTGCCGATGATCGCGAGCACGAAGCCGATCTCGCCGGCGAAGATTCCCTTGCGGGCGGTCTTGGCGTCGGACATCCACTTCAGCGACAGCACGAAGCCGATCGCACCCGCCAGGTAGAGCAGGCTGATGAGGATGTACAGGCCCGTGTCGGTGCTGGGGTCCGGGAAGAACGACGTTGCCATCGGGAGGAGTTCGGTCACGACGATGCCTCCGCCTCGGCCGCCTCAGGCTTCTTGGGCTTCTCGCGCGGCTTGAACATCTTCAGCATCTTGTCGGTGATGAGGAACCCGCCGACCACGTTGATCATCGAGGCGATCACGGCCACGAAGCCGAGGATCGTCGTGTACGCGGTGTACTGGCCGCCCAGCACCACGATGGAACCCACCAGGGAGATCGCCGAGAGGGCGTTGGTGAGCGCCATGAGCGGGGTGTGCAGCAGGCGCGGGACGCGACGGATCGTCTCGAAGCCGAGGAATCCGGCCAGGGCGAACACGAAGAGCCCCGTCATGATGAACTCGACGCTGACGTTCACTTGGCGGCCTCCTCAGCAGCCGGGGTTTCCTCGGACTCGGGCTCGGGGTCCGGCGCCGGGGGCTCCGGCTCGGGCAGCTTCTCCATGCCGAGGGCCTCGCGCACGCGGTTGTTCACCACGTCGCCGCCCCGTGCCACGACGCTCTCCTTGATGACGTCGTCGTCGACGTCCACGCTGACCGCGCCATCGACGACCATGAGGGTCACGAAGTTGGCGACGTTCTTGCCGAAGAGCTGGCTCGAGTGCACCGGGATGGTGCCCGGCAGGTTGACCACGCCGATCACCTTCACGCCGTCCACGTCGATGGTCTCGCCGGCGACGGTGGGCTCGCAGTTACCGCCCTGCTCGGCGGCGAGGTCGACGATCACCGAGCCCGGCGCCATCTGCTTCACCATCTCGGTGGTGACGATGACCGGGGCGGTGCTGCCCTGCACCTGCGCGGTGGTGATGACCACGTCGCTGCCGGCGACGGTCTTGGCCATGAGCTCCTGCTGCTTGCGGATGGTGTCCTCGGAGAGCTCCTTGGCGTAGCCGCCGGATCCCTCCTCCTGGCCGGTCTCGAGCGGAAGCTCCACGAAGCGGGCGCCGAGCGACTCCACCTCTTCGCGTGCGGCGGGGCGCACGTCGTAGGCCTCCACGAGCGCGCCGAGGCGGCGCGAGTTGGCGATGGCCGCGAGGCCCGCCACGCCGGCGCCGATCACGAACACCTTGGCGGGGGCGATGGTGCCGGCCGCCGTGGTGAGGAGCGGGAACATGCGGGGCAGCTTGTCGGCCGCGATGATCACGGCCTTGTAGCCCGCAACCGCCGCCTGCGAGGACAGGATGTCCATCGACTGCGCGCGCGTGGTGCGCGGCACGAGCTCGAGGGCGAACAGCGTGGCGCCGGTGGCGCCGACCGCCTTCACCAGCTCCGGTCGCGCGAACGGCGCCACCGAGCCCACCACCACCTGGCCCTGCCGCAGCTTGCCCAGGTCGCTGCACGAGGCGTCGCCGTCCATCACGTTCACCTGCACCAGCACGTCGGCGCCGAAGGCGTCGTCACGGCTGCCGATGCGCGCGCCGCGATCGGTGAACGCGGCGTCCGGGTAGCCGGCCGCGTCACCCGCGCCCGACTCGATGATGATCTCGAAGCCCGCCTTGGTCAGCTGGGGAAGCGCTGTCGGTGAGAGCGCGACGCGGGTCTCACCCGCCCGGTTCTCCCGCGGCACCCCGATGACCATGCGCAGCGTGTCGGTTGTTGCCATCTCGCTCTTCTGGTCGGTCCCGAGCCCCGAGCGCGCTAGCTGCGCGCCACCTGATGCGGCGTAAACGGAGTTGGTGTCGGGCGGTGGTTCATGGACGCGTCACGCAGGAACCCGGGTATGGCAAAACGCGCTGCTGACCCGGGAGGATGGGGATTGGTACATGACCGCAAGCGGGTATGCAACGTGCGAACCCACCCCGCGGGACAGGGGTCCCGGTGGTGGTGCCACGTCACCGCCCCGCGGCGTCCAGGCGGGCGAACTCGTCATCGGTCAACTCGAGGCCAACGGCGCCCATCATCTCCTCCACCTGGGCCACGCTCGTGGCGCTCGCGATGGGGCTCACCACCCCCGGGTACCGCATGAGCCAGGCCAGCGCCACCTGCCCCGGAGTGGCCCCGTGGGCCGCCGCCACGTCGTCGAGCACGGCCAGCATCGCCCAGCCGCGGTCGTTGAGATAGGCCTGCGAGATGCCGCCTGCACGGGGCGTCTGCGGCAGGTCCGCGCCGGGGCGGTACTTGCCGGTGAGGAAGCCGCGGGCGAGCGTGAAGTAGGGCGCCACGCCGATGTGCTCGCGCACGCAGATGTCCTCGCCGTCACCCTGGTAGTCGGCCCGCTCGAGCAGGTTGAAGTGCGGCTGGAAGCCCTGGAAGCGCGCGAGGCCCTCCGACTCGGCCACGTCGAGCGCCTCGGCGAGGCGTCCCGGTGAGTAGTTGGACGCCGCGAGGAAGCTGACCAGCCCCTCCTGCTTGAGCTCATCGAGGTTTCGCAGGGCATCGGCCAGCGGTATCGCCGGGTCGTCCTGGTGCGCGTAGTAGAGGTCGACGGCGTCGACGCCCAGCCGCGCGAGCGAGCCCTCGATGCCGACCCGCACGTTCTCCCGGTCGAGGCCGGCCCGCATGTGCGGGTCACCCGGGTAGCCCACCTTGGTGGCGATCACCAGGTCGTCGGGGCGACCGCGCGAGGCCAGCCAGCGACCGATGATGGCCTCAGACTCACCGCCCTGGTTACCCGGCACCCACGTGGAGTACACGGTCGCGGTGTCGATGAAGTTCCCGCCGGCGCCGACGTAGGCGTCGAGCACGGCGAATGAGGTCTCCTCGTCGCACGTCCACCCGAACACGTTGGTGCCGAGGCAGATGGGTGAGACGTCGAGGTCGGTCGATCCGAAGCGGCGGCGTTCTGGCATGGCGGGAACCTACTCGCTCACGCCACGCGGCAACCGGAGATAGTGACGAAACGGACATGTTGCGCAAGTGCCACGCACGTGCCC
>CAIYRJ010000194.1 GCA_903928615.1 uncultured Actinomycetes bacterium
CGTGATGATCCAGCCCCCCACGAGCCCCCCGGCCGTCGCGGCCACCTGGACCGGCACCATGGCGAGCGCGGTATCGAAGGGATCGAGGCCCACGAGGTACTGCAGCAGCAGCGTGGTGAAGAACAGCAGGTTCGCGGCGTTGGCCAGCGCGAGTGCCAGCAGGGCGGGGGATCCCCCGCGGGCGCGCAGGATGCCCAGGTCGAGCGACGGCGTCGGCATCCTGCGCATCGCCGCGACCAGGGCGAGGCCCGCCAGCAGGGAGATGATCGCCAGCACCACCGCCACGGCGACCGGCGCCACCATCAGCGCGCCGGCTGCGCCGGCGAGGCAGCACAGGGTGACCCCGGCGAGCAGGGGAGTGATCACCTCGGCGCGGCCCTGCCTGTGGTCGGCAGGCAGGAGGATCGCGACCGCGATCAGCGCGAGCAGGCCCACGGCCCCCGAGAGCAGCGGGATGGACCGCCACGAGGAGGCCTGCTCGAGCGCCGATCCCATGATCGGCGCGAAGATGAAGACCGCGGGCATGATGGCGCTGAAGGCCCCGAACGCCATGGCCCGACTGCGGCCATTGGTGAACGCCGCCGACAGCACCGCGAGGGCCGTGATGGCCAGCGCCGCTCCTGCCGCGCCCTCCAGCACGCGTCCGACCACCACCTGGGCCAGCGACTGGGCGGTGGCCGCCACGATCGTGCCCGCCACGAACACCATGGCGCTGGCGATCATCACGCGCCTTCGCCCGAGGCGGTCGCCGAGCACGCCTGCGGCGAACACGATGATCAGCGACGCCGTGGCGGGCACGAGCATCGCGGCGTTCCCGGCATCGGCCGAGAAGCCCAGGTCGGCCTGCATGGCGACCAGGGCGTAGTCGAAGGTGGCGAGGGCGATGGCGCTCGTCGCCACCGCCAGGGCGACCGCGATGAAGACGCGGGCCACGCCTGCCCGCGGGGGGCTACTCGAGGTCGAGCGCAAGGTCGAGCGCCGGGGCGGAGTGGGTCAGCGCCCCGACGCTCACGTAGTCCACCCCGCAGGCCGCCGCGCGCGCCACTCCGTCGAGGTCCATGCCGCCGGAGCCCTCGGTCTGCGCGCGTCCGGCGCACATCTCGACGGCGGCGCGCATGGTGGCCTCGTCCATGTTGTCGAGCAGCACCCGGTCGGCCCCGACGGCGAGCGCCAGCTCCACGCCGGCCAGGTCGTCGGCCTCCACCTCCACGGGCACGCCAGGCAGCTCGGCGCGCGCACGCTCCACGGCGGCCGCGAGGTCGATGCCGCCCATGGCCAGGTGGTTGTCCTTCACCAGCACCATGTCGTGCAGGCCCATGCGGTGGTTCACGCCGCCACCGGCGGCCACGGCCTGCTTCTCGAGCGCGCGCCAGCCCGGGGTGGTCTTGCGGGTGTCGAGCACCTTCGCGGGGCGGGCGGCCTCGACGTAGCGGGCCGTGAGCGTGGCTATTCCTGAGAGGTGCGAGAGGCCATTCAGGAGCGTGCGCTCGGCCGACAGCACGGCGCGCGCCGGGCCGTCCACTCCGAGCACGCTCTCACCGGGCGAGAGCACAGCGCCGTCGGTGGCCTGCCATGTGCCGGTGACGCCCATCTGGCGCAGCACCTCTTCGCCGAACGCGCGCCCGGCCAGCACGCCGCCCGAGCGGGCCACCACGCGTCCGCGGGCGCGGGCCCCCTCCGGGATCGTCACCAGCGATGTGACGTCGCCGCGCTCGCCGAGGTCCTCGGCGAGCGCGGCGGCCACGAGGTCGGCCAGGTCCATCAGAGGGCGAGCATGCGGTCGAGGGCCAGGCGCGCCTCGGCGGCCATGTCCTCGTCCACGCGCACCACGTTCATCACATCACCGGCCGCCAGGTTCTCGAGCGTCCAGGTGAGCTTGGGAAGCGTGATGCGGTTCATGGTGACGCACGGGCAGAGGTCCTCCTTGAGGCAGAAGACCGTCTTGTCCGGGTGGTTGATGCGCAGGCGGTCGACCAGGTTCCAGTCGGTGCCGATCGCCACGGTCGACCCCGCGGGGAGCTCGTCGAGGCGCTTGATGATGTACTCGGTGCTGCCGTCCTCGTCGGCGACCTCCACCACGGGGCGCGGGCACTCGGGGTGCACGATCACCGTCACGTCCGGGTGCGCGGCGCGGGCCTCCTCCACCTGTCGCACCGTGAAACCGGTGTGCACGTTGCAGAAGCCCTTCCAGAGCACGATCTCCGA
>CAIYRJ010000195.1 GCA_903928615.1 uncultured Actinomycetes bacterium
GAGGGCGGCGCACCTCGTCGCGCCCACCGTGCCGGGCCCGGCAAGGCCCCGGCTGAGGGCATGGCGCGCATCTTCGTGGGCGCCGGACGCATCGCGGGCATCCGCCCGCAGGACCTGGTCGGCGCCATCGCCAACGAGGCGAAGATCGCCGGCCGGGAGATCGGCGCCATCCAGATCGCCGACCGCTTCTCGCTGGTGGACGTGCCCGATGCCGAGGCCGACCGCGTAATCCAGGCGCTGCGCGCGGGGTCGCTGAAGGGTCGGAAGGTCACCGTGCGGCGCGACCGCGGCCCCGTGCCGCCGGGAGCCAGGACGCTCAAGGGTCACCCGGGTCAGCAGGGGTAGGGCGCGCCCGGCCGCGCGACGGGCCAGCACAGGGGGGCTTCGCACCGATATGCGGGAAACCCCGGTAGTGAGATCCCGGGGCCGGGCCGCGATGCGGGTTATCCTCCGGCCAGTACCTGATTCGCCGAAGGAGCCCCCATGCGCCGCGTCATCATCCCCGCCCTCGCCGCTGGCGTGCTCGCCACGATCGTCGCGCTCGCCTCGTGCGGCGGGGACACCACGGCGTCATCGGCCACCACCGACGCCCCGCGGTCCACGTCCACCACGCGCCAGGCGGCGGATGAGCTGCGCGAGATCCAGTGCCCGGCGGGGTGGGGCTACGGGGGCCTCACCATCGTCAACCGGTTCGTCGAGAAGGTGCGGATCGTGATCAACCCCGTCGATCCCGCCTTCTGGACGGTGAGTCCCGACCAGCTGCAGGGCAAGGAGCTCCACTTCGGCCAGGGCTGGGGCACCTACACCGAGTCGTGCATCCAGCTGTCGAAGGCCATGGCCGCCGGTGCCCGGTTCGTGATCGGCTTCGAGCCGGTCGCTCGCCCCAACTACCCCACGGCGCCGCCCTTCGTGCCGCCGGTGGAGGTGGAGATGGTTCCCTACGTGCCCAAGAACAAGAAGGGCACGTTCATCGGCGGCAATTGGGTGCTGTGGGGCGCTGCCGCCGCGGGGTCGTGCACCCAGAGCTACACCCACTCGGTGGACACCGACAAGTACGCCCGCATGAGCGTCCAGGTCCAATGCCCGCCGTCGGCCGAGTACTACACCTTCCCCACCATCATCACGATCTACCGGTAGGGCAAACCCACCACCCGGGTGGCCGTCATATGCGGATTGCGCCACAGTGGGCCCGTTCGCTTGGTCCCCGAGCCCGGAGCCCCGCATGTCACCCCGTCGCATCGCCATCGCCAGCACCCTCGCCGTCGCCGGGTTGGCGATCATCCCCGTGGTCGGCATGGCCGCGCCGACGGTGGTGAACGCCTGCATGATCACCACCAACGCCAAGTGCCCCGGCGCGAAGCTGCAAGGGCAGGACCTGGCCGGCGCCAACATGAGCCGGTCGAATCTGAAGGGCGCCAACCTCAAGGGCGCCAACCTGCGCAAGGCGAAATTCGCCGGCGCCAACCTCCAGGGGGCCGACTTCACCGGGGCCGACATCCGCGGCGCCGACTTCTCGAACGCCCGGCTGCAGCGGGCCAAGTTCATCCGGGTGAGGGCATGGACCGGCAAGGCCCCCAGCGCGCTTGGCGCCAACTGCAACGCCAGCCTGCAGAACACCGGCGGCAGCTACGTCAACGCCCAGCTGCAGAACGCCACCCTCAGCGGCAACTACAGCTA
>CAIYRJ010000196.1 GCA_903928615.1 uncultured Actinomycetes bacterium
GGTGCCCGCCCCTCCTATTCGGCGGCGGCCTCCGCCGGCGCCTCGGCCGCGGCCTTCGACCGGCTGCGGGCGCGGGTGCGCCCCGACGCCGACGGCTAGGCCGCCGCGCCCGCCACGCGTGCCGACCCCGGCGCCATCGAGCCGACGCGCTCGAGCGTGATGGACACCCCGAGGTCCTCCTCGATCTCCGAGAGCGCCGCGTTGCCGTCGGCCTGCAGGAAGTCCGCCACCTCCGGGTGCACGGCCACCGACACCGGCGATGCGGCGGAGGCGCCGATGAGCAGGCGGATCTGCCGCTCGGCGTCGATCGCGTGGGTCTCGGCGCTCACCACGAAGCCCTGCCCACCGCACGTGGGGCAGGCGCGGGTCATGATCTCCCGGGCCCCGTCGCTGATGTTCTGGCGCGTCATCTGCACCAGGCCCAGCGGGGAGATCTCCACCACGAAGGTGCGGCTGCGATCGCTCGCGAGCGCGTCGTTGAGCGCCTTCGTGACCGCGCGCCGGTTCTTGGCGTCGTCCATGTCGATGAAGTCGATGACGATGATGCCGCCGATATCGCGCAGCCGCAGCTGCCGCACGACCTCCTCGGCGGCCTCGAGGTTCGTGCGCGTGATCGTGGCCTCGAGCTGCGTGTTGCCACGGCCGACGTTCTTGCCCGAGTTGACGTCGATCACCGTCATGGCCTCGGTGTCGTCGATCACCAGCGAGCCCCCCGACGCCAGCGGCACGCGCCGGCTGAGCGTGGAGCGGATGGCCGCCTCCACCCCGTGGGCCTCCATGAGGGGCTTGTCGCCCTCGTAGAGGCGCACGCGATCGGCCATCTCCGGCGAGGTGCGCCGGAGGAAGCCCGTGATGCGCTCGTGCTGCCGCGGGTCGTCCACGAGCACCTCGTCGACGCTCTCGTTGAGGATGTCCCGGATGACCTTGAGCGAGGAGTCGGCCTCGCTGTAGAGCAGCGACGGGGTGTCGACCTTGTCGGAGCGCTCGCGGATGGCCTTCCAGAGGAGGTTGAGCGACGCCAGATCGCGCGCGAGCTCCTGCGCCGATGCGCCGGCGGCAGCGGTGCGCACGATGATGCCCCCGCCATCGGTGGGCAGGCGCTTGCAGATGTCGCGCAGGCGGTGGCGCTCGTCGTCGTCGAGGCGCTTGCTGATGCCGATGCCGTCGCCAAAGGGCACGTACACCAGGAACCGGCCCGCCAGCGACAGCTGCATGGTCAGGCGCGCGCCCTTCGTGCCCATGGGGTCCTTCACGGCCTGGACGATGATCTGATCGCCCTTCTTGAGCAGGTCGGCGATGAGGCGCTTGCGCTTGGGCACGCCCATGGCAACCACGTCGTCGACGTGGAGGAACCCGTTCTTGCCGATGCCGACCTCGATGAAGGCGGCCTCCATCCCTGCGAGCACTGACTCGACGCGGCCCTTCCAGATGTGCCCCACCACGGAGGCCTTGCCACGTCGTTCGATCTGCACCTCGGCGACGCGGCCATCCTCAACGATGGCGACGCGTGTCTCGGCGCGATCCACGGAAACCAGGATCTGCTTGATCAGCTCTTCTCCTTGCGTCCCTTCCGGACGCGGGTGAGCAGCGACCTGAGCGCGCTTCGCGGATCGGCGGGGAGGTTGTCCTCTCCCATCTGATGCGAGATGCGCTCGGTCGCGGCGGCGAGGGCCACCGTCGCGCCCCATGCGACGGCGCCGCGCACGAGCCACCGCGGAGCGGGGACCACGCGCGACGCGCCACGGGCGACGGCGGCGATGACAAGGCCGCTGGCGACTGCCGCGGCGACTTCCGGGACCCGGCGGGCATCGAGCTGATGCCCCTCGGCCGATCCCGTCTTGACGACCATGGCCAACTGCGAGGCCGAGGCGCCGGGAAACCAGTTGAGCGCCCCCGCCACGGCGGACTCCCGCGCGGCGGACGACACGATGCTGCGGCGCACGGCGTCGCGCAGCGGGGGGTACCGGCGCGCGGCCGGCACCTTGTGGGCCCCGAGGACCCGGATGATGCCGTCGGTGATGGCGGCGAGCGACGCCTCGCTGGTGGCGTCGGGGGCGAACACGAGGTCGCCGATGGTGACGTCGGGCTCGGCCAGTACCTCGGCCTCGCGCGCGCCCCTGCGGGCGTCGGGGCAGATCACCACGACGAGCGTTCGCAGGTCCTGCCGCGCGCGGGCCGCGGCCTCGCGCGCCGCCGAGGTGGCGTCATCGGCCATGCCCAGCGGAATGATGACCAGGTCGGCGTGCGGGCGGTCGCCCACGGGAATGCCCAGCAGGTCGGACAGCGCGCCGGTGAGCACGGGGTCGCCCGGGAGGATCGCGATCACGCCTCCCTCGAGGGCCTCCTCGTGGTGCTTGCGGGTGTCCTTCGCGAAGGTGTTGACCCGCTTCGCGAGCGTGGTGATGGCGCCCACGGCTACCTCGTCCGGGGCCCGAGCTCGCGCCCGCGCCGGCCGATGCGAAGGAGCACGCCGACGGCGACGAGGTTGGTCAACGTATGGCTTCCGCCGTACGACATGAATGGCAGCGGAATTCCCGTGATCGGCATGATCCCCACGTTCATCCCGATGTTAACGAACACCTCGAACGCGAGCATCGCCGTGAGCCCGGCGGCCACGAGGCGCTCGAGCTCGGTGTGGGCTTGTCGCATGATCACCAGGCACCGCCAGATGATGACGAAGTACAGGGCGATGAGCAGCCCGGCGCCGAGGAATCCGAACATCTCGGCCACCACGGCGAAGATGAAGTCGGTGTGGTGCTCCGGCAGGAAGTCGTTGATGGTCTGGGTGGCTCCGGATGGCCCCTTGCCGAAGGCGCCGCCGGATCCGATGGCCACCTTGCTCTGCTCGAGCTGGTAGCCGGTCTCCGAGCGGTCGGCGCCGGAGTCCACGAACGCCGTGAGGCGATCCACCTGATAGGGCTTCAGCACATTCACCCCCGCCGCCGGGAGGATGTACAGCACGAGCGCCGCGAGCGTCACCACCACCGCCCCCGCGACGATGAAGTGCGTGATGGGCTGCCCCGCCACCCACAGGATTGCCACGGTGATCGCGGCGTACACGAGCGACGTGCCGAGGTCGGGCTGCAGGAACACGATTCCCGCGGGCACGGCGGCGATGCCGGCGACGAAGAGCGATAGCCGTGCGGAATCCATCGAGCGGATGCGCTCCACCACGATGACCGCCAGCACGAACGCGATGACCACCTTGCCCAGCTCGGATGGCTGGA
>CAIYRJ010000197.1 GCA_903928615.1 uncultured Actinomycetes bacterium
CGGCGGCGCTGAGACGTTCAAGGAGGGCAGCGACCCGGCGGCATCCCCGCTCGGCGCGGCCATCTTCGCCCTCGGCGACGTGACCAACGTGTTCGCCACAGCAAACTTCGTAAGCGTCACGAAGACCGACGGCGCGGACTGGTCGGACCTGGCCCCGCGGGTGGTGGAGGCCATCGAGTCCCACTTCGGAGAGGCCGCCTCGTGAACACCGCGAGTGGCGTCTTCTTCACGTGGCTCCTCGGCCTGATCTTCGTGGTCGGGGGCATCGTGTTCCTGGTCTTCCTCGGGGACAACAACCTGCTGTTCGGCCTGCCCTATCTCGTGATCGGGCTGTTCCTCTGCTACGGCGCATGGCGCCTCGGCAAGTCGGCGGCCCGCAAGGCAGCCGAGGAGGCCGCCGCGCTGGAAGAGGGCGGCGACTCCACCCCGAGCACGGAGTAGGCACCCCGGTGTCAGGCACTTAACCGAGCATCGCGCGAGGCGCGCGGCTCGGTTAAGTGCCTGACACCGGGGTTCAGATCAGCCGATTCCCGGCAGGGCGGCCAGGGCCTCCGAGGCGCGGGCGAGCTCGCCCTCGTCCACGTCGAGGTCCTGCATGTTGCCGCTGAGGAAGTCGGCGTAGGCCGCCATGTCGAAGTGGCCGTGGCCGCAGAGGTTGAAGAGGATCGTCTTCTCCACGCCCTCCTCCCGCGCGCGCTCCACCTCGGTGATGACGTGGCGGATGGCGTGCGACGGCTCGGGCGCCGGGATGATTCCCTCGGCCTGGGCGAAGCGCACGGCCTCGGTGAAGCACTCCACCTGCGAGTACGAGGTGGCCTCCACGAGCCCGGTGTGCACGACGTGGCTCACCAGCGGCGCCATGCCGTGGTAGCGCAGGCCGCCCGAGTGGATCGACGGCGGCATGAACCCGTGACCCAGCGAGTGCATGGGCAGCAGGGGGGTCATCTGCGCGGTGTCTCCGAAGTCGTAGCCATAGGTCCCGCGGGTGAGCGTGGGGCACGAGGAGGGCTCCACGGCCACGATGCGGATGTCCCGGCCGGCGATCTTGTCCTGCAGGAACGGGAACGAGATGCCCGCGAAGTTCGAGCCACCGCCCACGCAGCCCACCACGACGTCCGGGTATGCCCCGGCCATCTCGAGCTGCTCCTTGGCCTCCTGCCCCACCACGGTCTGGTGCAGCAGCACGTGGTTGAGCACCGAGCCCAGCGCGTAGTTGGTGTCGTCGTTGGTGGCGGCGACCTCGACGGCCTCGCTGATGGCGATGCCCAGGCTGCCCGACGAGTCCGGGTTCTCGGCGAGGATCGCCCGGCCGGCGTTGGTCTGCTCCGACGGGCTGGCGATGCACGTGCCGCCCCAGGTCTCCATCATCAGGCGCCGGTACGGCTTGGAGTCGTACGACACCCGCACCATGAACACCTCGCACTCCAGGCCGAAGTGCTGGCAGGCGAACGACAGCGACGAGCCCCACTGGCCCGCACCGGTCTCGGTGCTGAGCTTGCTCACGCCCGCCTGCTTGTTGTAGTAGGCCTGCGGCACGGA
>CAIYRJ010000198.1 GCA_903928615.1 uncultured Actinomycetes bacterium
CCACTCGCCGCGGAGGTATGCGTGGCGTCGGGGTCGTTCCAGGCGTCAACGGTGGCTATCGGGCTGCTGTCACCCCAGTTCACGAGGAAGGGCATCGCCATCCCGCAGCCCTGCTCAATGGGCAGGCGGATGACGTTCGACCCGCTGCCGCCATTCACGAAGGTCGTGTTCCACGTCATGACGGTGTCGGACGGCGCCGCCGACGCGGTTGACGGCAGGAGCACGGCCGCAGCCGCGATGGCGAGACCGCAGGCGAGGGTCCTGCGCAGGGCGGGGGAGAGGCGGTTCATCAGGATTGGATGCTACGCGGCCGAGACGAACGGGCACTGCGCGCCGGGTGGCATGCGCTATGCGGGCAAAAAGCAGGGGGTGGGCCCGAAGGCCCACCCCCAAGGGTGCTGCTTCCGTATCTGAGTTGGACTCAGACGCCCGGGGGCTTCGGGAAGCGGTGACGCATCGTGTACTGGTACGGGGTGGCGAACAGAAGGTCCGCGATGTCCTCGTCGGTACGCTCGATGGTCTGGGTCCAGATGGTGTCGGCACCGGGGATGATGAGGTCGAAGTTGAAGCTCATCAGACCGATCATCTCCTTCACCGGCAGCATGGCACCCATGTTGTCCCACGGGGTGCCCTGCAGCGCCCAGGAGCGGATCGCGCCCGCCGAAGCGGTGCGGATGCTCTCGGGCTTCAGCTGGAAGCGGTGCTGACCCTCGGTCTCCGGACGGCCCATGGCCGCGGCGGTCGCCTTGGTGACCTCGCTGGGGAGGTACGTCAGGTCCCACTTCGTGCTCTTCAGCGACGGGTCCGTGATCAGACGGAGGTTCATGCGACCGTAGTTCGGGTCACCGTAGAACGCAGGCTTCGCGCTCAGCTCGGCGTCGTCGTAACGGCCAGTCGCGGTGTGAATCAGGTAGCCGCGACGCTCCATCGTGAAGTTGAAGTAGTCGTTGCCGAACCCACCGTAGCCGTCGTCCTCCTTGCCACCGTGCTCCTGGGTGACGATGTAGGCGATCTTCTTCGGGAAACCGAAGGGCTCACGGCCGGCGAACACAGCGGCGTCCTGCGTGAGGTACATGTACGGGTAGTACCCGCCGTAGTACGTCTTGCCGTCGCCAGCCTTGTGGGAAGCGGCCACCGTCAGACCGAACTCGCCGTACGGGCCGAGACCGGTGTGGAGGTGGTCGACGTACCAGAACTCGATGACGTCGTCCTCGAGGTCCAGGCACTTCGGAAGCACGTGCTTCAGGTCGGCCTCAGACGCACGGTAGAAGAACGCGCTCCAACGCGAGTTCGTGTACGTGAGCGGCACGATGTCGTAGTCGACGAGCGGGTCAGCGACACCCTGGCTGATGATGTCACGCTTGTCGCGGTCGAGCGCCAGCGGCGGCGCGTCGCCCGAGTCGATCCACGGGGTCGACGTAACGTCAACAATCTGTCCCATTGTGAATTTCCTCTCTTAGGACGCTGGCTTACGCGCCGAGGCCGACAGGCTTCGGGAAGCGGTGACGGAGGCCGAAGCGGTAAGGCTTGGCCGCGCCCGCCCACGTGGCGTCGCGGGTGTAGGTCTCGGTCCAGAGGGTCTGGCCGGCCGGGATGATGAGGTCGAACGAGAAGGTCATGAGACCGATCATCTCGCCAACCGGGAGCTCCGCACCCATGTTGTCGAACGGAGTCGCCTGCTGGAACCACTCGATGTTCTCCGGCGAAGCGGTACGGATGGACTCCGGCTTCACCTGGAAGCGGTGGCTACCCTCGGTCTCGGGACGGCCCATGGCGGTCGCGAGGTCCTTGGTGACCAGCGAAGGCAGGTACACGAGCTGCCACTCGGACTGCGAAAGGTCCGGAGCGGTGACGACCTTCATGTTCATGCGGCCGTACTCGGTGTTGCCGTAGAAAGCCGGCTTCGCCGAAAGCTCAGCGTCGTTGTACTTACCGATGGCGCTGTGGATCACGTAACCGTTACGGATCATCAGGAACGAGAAGTGGTTCCACTTCCAGTCCTTGCCGTCGTACACGCCGTAACCGTCGTCAGGCGAGCCACCGTGCTCCAGCACGCGAATGAAGGCCTCCTTCTTGGGGAAGCCCAGCACGCGACCGGCGTCAATAGCGGCGTCCTGCGTCAGGTACATGTAGGGGTAGTAACCCGCGTAGTACGTCTTGCCGTCACCGGCCTTGTGGCTGACAGCCACGGTGAGGCCCCACTCGCCGTACGGGCCGAGCATGGTGTTGCGGTGGTCGACGTACCAGTGCTCGACGATGTCGTCCTCGATGTCCATGCAGTCAGGGACCACACGGCGGAGGCGCTTCTCGTCAGCGCGGTAGAAGAAAGCCGACCAACGAGAGTTCGTGTAGGTCAGCGGCAGCGTGTCGATGTCCCAGACAGGGTCAACGAGGCTGTAGATGAAAGCCGTCTTCTCGTCACGGTCGACGGGCGAAGGCGGAATCTCCCCGGTCTCGGCACCGGGGACATAGGTAACAGCAAACTGGTCAGCCATTAGTGGCGTCCCCCCTTGAGAAAATAGGGTGTTGCATTGATTGGGCCTGAACCCTTCCCCCGCCCCGGGTTCCCGGGATTGAGTTCGGAGGTCCAGGAGATGCGAGCAGCATATGTCACGAGCGAGTGCTGGGACAAGGCCCCGAATGGCGTTTTCCGGCGCAAGTTTCATGGGCGAAACGCCAGTATCCATGGGCGATTTCGGGGGTCAGATTCGCTCGTGACAATGTTTACAAAGTGTGATGAAAATGGGCTACGGTGTAAGGTTACAGCGTAAGGGAAAAGGTGAGCGAACCTGCGCCTGAGGTGGTCGGCCCGGGAGGATCGGGGAGGCCCACGGCGAACTCCACGCGGATGCGCACACGCGCCCCGAGGCTCCGCCCATGACTCCATCCGGGGCCTCGCGCGGCCCGGCGTCGGCCTCCCTGCTGGCGATCTTCGCGATGGCTGCATGGGGATCCGCCTACGTGCCGTCCGCCTGGCTCGTCGAGAGCTGGCCACCCCTGCTCGCCGCGGCCGCGCGCATCGGCATCGGTGGACTGATCCTGCTCGTGGGGCTGATGGCGCTCGGGCGGCCGGTGATGCCCGGCGCCGAGTGGGGCGTGATCCTCGTGCTGGCCCTCACCCAGTCGGTCATCTTCTACGGCGCCACGTTCATCGGCATCGCCGAAGAGGGGGCCGGGACGGCGGCCGTGCTCGCCAACACCGACCCCCTCTTCGTGGCCGCCCTCGCCGCGGTGTTCCTGGGCGAGCGCCTCGGCCCGCGCCAGTGGGCGGGGCTGGTGGTGGGGCTCGTGGGCGCGGCTGCGGTGGTATGGCAGGGGCCGCTCTGGCCCCCGAGCATCTCGTGGATCTCCCTGCTCGTGGTTGTCGGTGCGCTCGGCTGGGCAGTGGGCACCGTGGCGGTGACCGGGCGCATCCGGGCCGGCGCGCGGCCCGTGGCCATCGCCGGATGGCAGATGCTCATCGGCGGCGCGATGCTGGCGGTCATCGGTGCGCTGCTGGGAGGCGCGCCCACCACCACCGGGGGTCGCGAGATCGGCCTGATCCTGCTCGTGGCCCTGGTGGGGAACGCCATCCCGTTCGCGCTGTTCTACGTGGCGCTGGGGCGCGGGGACGCCGGCAAGGTGTCGGCGTGGTTCTTCCTCGTGCCCGTGGTGGGAGTGCTTTCAGCCTGGCCGCTTCTCGGCGAGGTGCCGGGCCCGCGCCTGTGGGCCGGCCTCGTGCTGGTATGCGCGGGGCTCTGGATGGTGCTCGCGCCGTCCCGGCGCTGATAGCCTCGCGCCGTGATCGTGGCGCTGGCCGGGGGCACCGGCGGATCGAAGATGGTCCACGGGCTCGCGCTGGCAAATGGCCAGCGCGATCTCTCCGCGATCGTGAACACGGGGGATGACGGGGAGTTCTTCGGGCTTCTCGTATGCCCGGATCTCGACATCAACCTCTATTGCCTCGCCGGCGTGGTGGCCGACCGCGGGTGGGGGTACGCCGACGACACCTTCCACTGCCTCGAGGGCCTCTCCACCTACGGGCGCGAGGCCTGGTTCGGCCTCGGCGATCGCGACCTCGCCACGCACGTGCACCGCACCCTCATGATGCGCGATGGCGCGCGGCTGTCGGATGTGGTGGATGACCTGCGCGAGAGGCTCGGGGTGGAGGCGCGGGTGATGCCCATGACCGACGACCCGGTGCGCACGATCATCACCACGCCCAGCGGCGAGCGGAGGTTCCAGGAGTACCTGGTGCGCGACGGCGCGCGCGAGGAGATCGATGCCATCCGGGTGGAGGGGCTCGCCGAGGCCTCCCCGGCCCCGGGCGTGCTCGATGCCATCGCCGAGGCCGACCTCATCGTCATCGCGCCCTCGAGTCCCATCGTCTCGATCGGGACGATCCTCGGCGTGCCCGGCGTGCGCGATGCCGTGGCGGCCCGGCGCGATCGCGTGATCGGCGTGAGCCCGATCGTGGGCGGGGCGCCGGTGGAGGGCCCTGCCCAGAAGTTCCTCCGCGGTGCGGGCTACGGGGAGTGCTCTGCCCGCCAGATGGCGGAGATCTATGCGGATGTGTGCGCCACCTTCGTGATCGACGCGTCCGACGAGGCCGAGGCCGCCGCCATCGAGGATCTCGGCGTGCGCCCCGTGCTCACGGACGTGCTCATGCCCGATCGCGCGGCCCGCGAGCGCCTGGCTCGCGTCGTGATCGAGGCGGCCGGCTGATGGCCGCCCACGACGTGGGCGCCGTGGTGCCCGTCAAGCGCCTGGGATATGCCCTCGGGCGCCTCGCCGGAACCCTCGACCGCCCGGAGCGCCGCGTGCTGCAGTCGGCCATGCTCGGGGACGTGCTCGCCGCGCTCGCCGGCAGCACCCGGCTCGGGGAGATCGTGGTGGTCACGTCCGACTCCCGCGCACGGGCGGTGGCCGAGAGCGTGGGCGCCCGAACGGTGCCCGACCACGATCCGCCACAGGGAATCAACGCCGCGGTGTCCCTGGGCATCGACGCCCTCGACGCCCACGGCGCGCTGGTGGTGGTGAGCGACCTGCCGCTCATCACGTCTGCCGACATCGACCACCTCATCGGCGCGGCTCCCGACGGTGACGCCGTGGTGCTCGCGCGATCCGAGGACGGCACGGGCACCAACGCCATGCTCATCACCCCGGCCGAAGCGCTCGCGCCACGACTCGGTCCGGATTCCCTGGGGCACCACATCGCGCAGGCGGCCGCGCTGGACATCCCCGTGGAGGTGGTGCACCACCCGGGCATCGCGCTGGATGTCGACACCCCCGACGACCTTGCCGAGCTCGTGCGCCGCGAGCCGGAGGGCGCCACGGGCCGCGCGCTCGCCCGCCTTGGTCTTGCGCACGGGGCGGCGGGAGCAGCCGGGTGAGCGCACGCGGGGCCCTCGGGGCCGCGCCGGGTGACGAGGTGCACATCGTTGTGCTTGGCGCCCTGCCGGAGGTGGTGCCGGGCGATGACCTGCCGGCGATGCTCACCGCCGCCGCGGTGGATGCCGGCCTGGCACCGGGGGACGTGCTGGCCGTGGCGCACAAGGTGGTGAGCAAGGCGGAGGGGCGCGTGGTGCGCCTGGGCGACGTGGTGCCCGGCGCCGAGGCCCGGCGCCTGGCGGACGAGACGGGCAAGGACCCGGCGCTGTGCGAGGTGATCCTTGGCGAGAGCCGCAAGGTGGTGCGTCGGCGCCGGTCGCTGGTGGTGTGCGAGACCCATCACGGATTCATCTGCGCGAATGCCGGGGTGGACGCATCGAACACGCCCGACGGCACGGTGGTGCTGTTACCGGTCGACCCCGATGCCTCGGCGCGGGGCATCCAGCACGCGCTCTCGCAGGCCGCGGGCGGGCGCGTGGGAGTCGTCATCACCGACACGCATGGCCGCGCATTCCGCCGGGGACTCGTGAACGTCGCCGTGGGGGTGGCCGGATTCGAGCCGGTGATGGATCATCGGGGTGGACGCGACAGAGAGGGACGGATGCTGGTGGCAACGGATCAGGCGCTGGGCGACGAGATCGCCGCCGCCGCGGGGATGCTCATCGGGAAGTCATCGGGCCGGCCGGCCGCGCTGGTGCGTGGGCTGGTGACCGCGCCCTCGCCCGGCACCTCGCGCGACCTGGTGCGCCGCGAGGACCAGGACGTCTTCCGCGCCCGCGTGGACGACGACGGGGTGGTGATCTAGGTGCCCGTGGGCAGCACGCGCAATCCGCTGAGGGTGGCGATCATCGGGTCGGGGCCGTCGGGCTTCTACGCCGCCGAGCACATCCTCGGCCAGGACGACATCAACGTGCAGGTGGACATGTTCGACCGCCTGCCCACGCCGTTCGGCCTCGTGCGCGCCGGTGTGGCGCCGGACCACCCCAAGATCAAGTCGGTCACCCGCGTGTACGACAAGATCGCGCAGCACCCCGACTTCCGCTTCCGCGGCAACGTGGAGTTCGGCACCGACCTCGAGTACGAGGACCTCCTCGAGTACTTCCACGCGGTCATCTTCTGCGTGGGCGCGCGGTCGGATCGGCGCCTGGGCATCCCCCGCGAGTACCTGCCGGGCAGCCACGGCGCCAGCGACTTCGTGGGCTGGTACAACGCCAGCCCCGACCAGCGCAACCTCACCTTCGACTTCTCGGGCGACAACGTGGTGGTGGTCGGCAACGGCAACGTGGCCATGGACGTCGCCCGCGTGCTCATGCTGCCGCCCGACGAGCTCTCGGCCACCGACATCGGCGGCCACGCCCTGCGCGCGCTGTCGCAGAACAAGGTGCGCCAGGTGACGATCCTCGGCCGGCGTGGCCCGGCACAGGCTGCCTTCACCTACCGCGAGCTGAAGGAACTCGCCGACCGCGATGACATCGACGTGGTGGTGGATCCCGCCGACATGGTGCTCGACCCGCATTCGCTGCACGACACCGAGCAGGCCCCCGATCGCGGGCGCGACCAGGTGCTCGACCTGCTGCGCGAGCTGTCGGAGCGCCCGTCGCGCGGGCATGACCGC
>CAIYRJ010000199.1 GCA_903928615.1 uncultured Actinomycetes bacterium
AGGCGCGCACCCGCGACGCGCCACTGGCGGCCGATGACGTGATGAGTCGTGCGGCCACGCCGTCGCCCAGGCGTACCTCGCCGAGCAGGGTGCGACCGGTGACGACGATGCCGAGGTTGGCCCCGCCGGCCTGGCGGGCCACCACGCGCAGGCGGTCGAGGGGGCTCTCGGTGCGGCCATCCATGCCGGCCCGGGCGGACGGCGGGTCGAGCACCTCGATGACCCGCGCGCCGATGGGCGCGAGCGCCGCTGCGGCGGCCCCGAGGTCGTCAGGCGCGATGCGCGCGCCCCATGGCGGGGTGCACAGATCGCGGAGGGTGACGTCGACGAGGCCGATGTCGATGGAGGCGGGCTCGGTGCTCATGCGCGGCTCACGTACTCCCGGCTGCGGGTGTCCACCTTGATGCGGTCCCCTTCGTTGACGAAGAGCGGCACGTTCACGGTCGCGCCGGTCTCGAGCGTGGCGGGCTTGGTGACGTTGCTCACCGTGTCGCCCTTCACCCCGGGGTCGGTCTGCGTGACTGCCAGCTCCACGGAGGCGGGTGGCTCGGCGCGGAACGGGGCGTCGCGCACGAACAGCACCTGCACCTCGGAGTTCGGTGCGATGAGGTCGACGGCCTCGATGGACGACTTCGGGACGTTCACCTGCTCGTAGGTCTCGCCGTCCATGAACACCAGCGCGTCGCCATCCTCGTAGAGCATCTGCATGTTCTTGGTCTCGGTGGTCACGCGCTCGAGCTTCTCGCCCGCGCGGAACGTCTTGTCCACCACGGTGCCCTTCGCGAGGCTCTTGAGCTTGGTGCGCACGAACGCACCGCCCTTGCCGGGCTTCACGTGCTGGAACGACACGACGCTGACGAGCTCGCCGTCCACGTCGAGGACCCATCCGTTCTTCAGTTCGTTGCTGCTGATGGCCCCCACGGCCTGCTCCTAGATGCTCGTCGTGGTCAGGTCGGTGGGCACGCGCGTGAGCACCTCGCAGCCATCATCGGTGACGATGGCGAGATCCTCGATGCGCACTCCTCCGACCCCCTCCAGGTAGATGCCCGGCTCGATGGTCACCACCATGCCGGTTTGAAGTACCTCCCCGCCCTCCTGACGGAGCCACGGGCGCTCGTGGATGTCGAGCCCCACACCGTGCCCGAGGCCGTGGCCGAAGTGATCCCCGAGGCCCGCATCCGCGATGACCCCCCGGGCCACCGAGTCGAGGTCCTTGGTGAGGACTCCCGCCCGGCAGGCGGCGAGGGCCGCGCGCTGGGCCTCGAGGCACACCGCATAGGCCTCCTCGAGCGCGGCCGGGAGCGTACCGGTGGCGAGGGTGCGTGTGCAGTCCGATGCGTAGCCCGCGTGCCGGGCACCCATGTCCACCACCACGAGGGTGTCGGCGGGAATGGCCTCGGCGCGCGGCACGGCGTGCGGCAGCGCTCCATGGGCGCCCCCGGCGACGATGATGTCGAAGCTCGCCCCGTCGGCCCCCATCTCGCGCATCCAGCCCTCGAGGGCCCAGGCCGTGGCCGCCTCGGTGCGGCCGGCGAAGCCCTCCTCCACCAGGCGCGACAGCGCGGCATCGGCGATGCGCGTGGCCTCGCGGATGGCCTCGAGCTCCTCTTCCTCCTTCACCACGCGCAGCCCCTCCACCAGGCCGGCGGTGGGCACGAGCTCCGCGCCGGAGAGGCGCCCCGCGAACCGGTCGCGCCGCGCCACGGTGACGTGCTCGGCCTCGATGCCCACGCGGCCCTGGGGCACCACCTCGGCCAGGCGGTCCATGAGGTCGCGCCCGGCGATGACCACCTCGGTCTCCTCCACCATCGTGCGCGCCGCGGCCGTGTAGCGCGAGTCGGTGAGCAGCACCCGTGACGCGGGGGTGACCACCAGCACGCCATTGGAGCCCACGAAGCCCGACAGGTAGCGGATGTTCACGAGGTCGGTGACCACCAGGGCGTCGAGCCCCTCCTCGCGCAGCACCTCCCCGATGCGCGCCTGGCGCGCCGGGATGCTCAACCCGCGAGCTCCGCCTTCAGGATGTCCAGCGCCTCGCGGTAGCCGTCGGGCCCCTTCCCCTTCACCGTGGCGAGCGCGATGTCGCGCACCACGGATGCCTTGCGGAAGTCCTCACGGGCATCCACGTCGGAAAGGTGCACCTCCACGAACGGGGCGCCCATCACCTCGAGCGCGTCGCGGATCGAGTACTGGTAGTGCGTCCAGGCCCCGGGATTCACGATGGCGCCGTCCACCGCGCCGGCGAGGCCGTGCACGTGCTCCAGGAACGCCCCCTCGAAGTTGGTCTGGAAGGTGCCCACGCGCATGCCGCGCTCCTCGCCCCAGGCGCGCACCTGCGCCTCGAGCTCGGGGAGGGTGAGGGTGCCGTAGTGCTGCGAGGGCCGGCGGCCGAGCATGTTCAGGTTGGGTCCGTGCAGAAGGGCGATGTTCATCACGGGAGCAGCTCCTCCACGGCCGCGCGCACCACGGCCGGATCGGGGTCCTGGTGGGTGAGCACGTCGCCGGGAGCGCGCAGCAGCACCATGTTCAGGGCGCGGCCATCCGACTTCTTGTCGCGCGACATGATCTCGATCACCTCGTCCACGTCCACCGAGGGGTCGAGTTGCACCGGAAGTCCATGACGCGCGAGCGTGGCGGCCGTGCGATCGCGCCACTCCGGGGCGAGCCCGAGCGCATGCTCGCTCACGCGCAGCGCCACGAGCAGCCCCAGCGAGATCGCCTCGCCGTGGTGGTAGAGGTCGTACCCGGCGGCGGCCTCGATGCCGTGCCCCGCGGTGTGCCCGAGGTTGAGGATCGCCCGGCGGCCGAGGTCGAACTCGTCCTCGGCGACCACCTCGAGCTTGCACTCGGCGCATCGGCGGATGAGGTCGGCCAGCTCGTCGTCAGGGCCCGGGAGATCGGGCCAGGCGGCCACCATCTCCATCAGCTCGCCGCCCACCAGCAACCCATACTTCACCACCTCGGCGAACCCACACGAGAGCTCGCGGGCCGGCAGCGTTCCGAGCACCGTGGTGTCCATCACCACGGCCTCGGGCTGGTACACGGCGCCCACGTAGTTCTTGCCCTCCGGCAGGTCCACCCCGGTCTTGCCGCCGAGCGAGGAGTCGACCATCGCGAGGAGCGTGGTGGGAACCTGCACCAGCCGCACGCCGCGCTGGTACGAGGCGGCGAGGAATCCGGCGAGGTCGCCCACCACGCCGCCGCCCACGGCAACCACGGCGTCACGGCGGCGGATGCCGGCGCGGGCGCAGGCGCGGCTGAGGCGCTCGACCTCGGCGAGGTTCTTGGAGGCCTCGCCCGCGGGCACGGCCTCCACGTGCACGCGAAGCCCGGCGTCACGGCATGACGCCGCCGCGCGCTCGCCCGCCGAGGCGATGCCGTCGTCCACCACCACCATCACGCCATCACCCTCGCCCCGTGCCGCGAGGAGCGGTCCGACCAGGTCGATCGCGCCGGGGCCGAGGTGCACCGGCACCTCGCGGGCGCCGATCACCGCGGTGATCGCCGGGTCGGGGGCGGTGGTGCTCATCCGGCCTGGTCCTCGTCGGGGCCCCCGCCCTCGGCCCACTCGGCGAGCACCCGCGCCACGTCGCCCGCGGGCAGCGAGGCGTCGAGGATCACGTCCGCCGCCTCGCGGTAGACGTGCTCGCGCTCGCCGGCGCGACGGATGAACCGATCGCGGTCCTGTGCCAGTGGGCGGCCGGGAAGTCCCCCCACGCGGTCCCAGGCCAACTCGGGGTCGATGCGCAGCCACGCCACCCATGCGGTGCGTCCCAGCAGGTCGCGCGTGCGCTTGCTGCCGAGCGCGCCGCCGCCGAGGGCCAGCACCCCGGGCTCGGCCGCGAGGTTCTCGCGGATGAGGTCCTCCTCGGTGCGGCGGAACCACAGCTCGCCGCGCTGTGCGAAGATCTCGGGGATCGACTGGCCGGCGTGGGCCACGATGAGGTCGTCGACGTCGAGGAACTGCACGCCCAGGATCTCCGCGGCCGTGCGGCCCACGGTGCTCTTGCCCGCGCCCATGTACCCCGCGAGCGCGATCCAGCGCTCCGTGGCCACGCTACTGCGCCAGGACCGCGCGGTAGCGGTCCACCGCGGCGTCGAGGGAGGCGATGGAGTCGCCGCCGAACTTGTCGACGAGCGCCTGCGCGAGGACGAAGGCGATGACGGCCTCGCCGATGACGGCCGCCGCCGGCACCGCGCAGATGTCGGAGCGCTCCTTGAAGGCCGAGGTGGCCTCCTTGCTCTGCACGTCCACCGATGCCAGGGGCCGGCTGAGCGTGGCAATGGGCTTCATGGCCGCGCGCACCACCAGCGGGGCGCCGTGGGTCATGCCGCCCTCGAGGCCGCCCGACCGGTTGGTGCGCCGGTGATAGCCGCGATCCTCGCTCCAGAAGATCTCGTCGTGGGCCGCGCTGCCGCGGATGCGCCCGAGCTCGAACCCCGCGCCGATCTCCACGCCCTTGATGGCCTGCACGCCGAGCATGGCCTGGCCGATGCGTCCGTCGAGGCGCGTGTCGCCGCTCACGTGGCTGCCGAGGCCGGGCAGGGGGTCGAACACCCACACCTCGAAGATGCCGCCGAGGGTGTCGCTGGCCTGGCCCGCGGCCTTGATCGCCGCCTTCATGCGCTCAGAGGCATCAGGGTCGAGGGCGCGCACCGGGCTCTCATCGACCGCGTCGAAGTCGCCGAGCGCGAGGTCGTCGCGGGTGGGCGCCGACTCGGGGCCGATCTGCACCACGTGGCTGCGCACCTCCATGCCGTACCGGCGCAGCAGCGCCTTGGCCACGCCGCCAGCCGCCACGCGCGCGGCGGTCTCGCGGGCGCTCGCGCGCTCGAGGATGTTGCGCAGGTCGTCGGTCTCGTACTTCTGCATGCCCGCCAGGTCGGCGTGCCCGGGGCGCGGCAGGGTGATGGGATCCACCTCGGACGCCGGCTCCCAGATGGCCATGCGGTCTTCCGACCAGTTCGCGAAGTCACGGTTCATCACCATGAGCGCAACCGGGCTGCCGAGGGTGCGGCCGTGGCGGATTCCTGCGGTCACCTGCACGCGGTCGGTCTCGATCTTCTGGCGACCCCCACGGCCGTAGCCCATCTGGCGGCGCGCGAGGTCGGCGTCGATGTCATCGGGCGTGAGGGGAAGCCCGGCCGGGAGCCCTTCGATGATCGTGGTCAGGGCTGGGCCGTGCGACTCCCCCGCTGTGCGGTAGGTGAGCGCCATCGGGCTCGCAGCATACCGCCCCACCGGGCGCGCACCGGCGGCCGCTCAGGCCGCGTGCTGCTGCCGCGCGCCCTGCGGGCGCCGCTCGCCCTGCTTCACCCGCGCGTGCGGGTGCATCAGCAGGTACGCGCTGGCGAGGCCGCTCCACTCCCCGTAGTGGTCGACCAGCGCCCGGGTCTCGTGCGCCTCGGGCCATCGTCCCGTCTCGGCGGCCACGATGCGCATGAGGCCCAGGTCGCCCACCACGGGCGCGTCGAACCGCCCCAGGCCGTAGGTGCCGATGACCCCCGCGCTCCATGGCCCAAGCCACGGCTCGCGCACGACCCGCGCCGTCATGCGCTCGGTGGGAACGCTGCGCAGGCGCTCGAGGTCGATGCCCCGTGCGATGCGGGTCATCGCCGCGGCCCGGCGCGCCGCGAGGCCGGTGGACACCGCCCGCGCAGGAGGGAGCGCGGCGAGATCGGCCGATGATGGCGGCTGGGCCAGGCCATCGGCCGCACGGCCCGACGCCATGGCCACGATCGCCCGCTCCATGCGCGCGGCCTCCCGGCCCGTCACGAGCTGCCCGCAGGCGGCCGTGATCACCGACTGCGCCACGGTGGCGCGCCGCGCGGGCCGATACCCGGCCCATCGCACGCTCACCGGGGCCATGCGCGGGTCACGCCGTGCCATGCGCAGGAACGGCGCATGGTCATCGTCAACCGCGAGCACGAAGCGCAGGGCATCGAGCGCCGCGGGCACGTCGGGACCGCGCACCGCCACCTCGAGGTCGCCGTCATGCCGCTGGCGCACCGCGGCCCGCGCGTCGCCGGCGGGAGTGGGAAGGGCGATGGCCAGCACCGCCCCGTGCCACCGCCGGGTGCCCCCTGCGCTGCTGCCCGCCGACAGCCGCAGGTCGTACGGCGCAGCAGGGCGCAGGCGCGTGACGGTGGCCTCATCCATGCAGCGAGTGTACGAGAGCCGCCGGACCGACCACGGCGAGCACCCCGGCCGCGAGGAACGGCGCCAGCGGCAGCGCAACGGCAGACGGACGGGCGCGCCGCGCCGCGGCGAGCGAGAAGCCCCACGCGGCGGCCAGGACGAGGCCTGCCAGCACGGCGACAAGGCCCGGCATGAACCCCAGCGCCGCACCGATGAGGGCGCCCAGCTTGACGTCGCCCATGCCCATGCCATCCGGCCTGATGAGCGCCGGCACGAGCAGCAGCAGGCCCACGAGCGCAGCCGACGCCAGCGGCTCCCACCACGCCGCGTCGCCAATCGCCCCGATGATGAGCACGGCGGCAAGCGCGGGCAGCACAACGGCGTCGGGGATGATGCGGCGCCGGAGGTCGACGACCACCGCCGGGATGAGCGCGATCACGAGCACCAGCACGTCCACGGCGCCACCGTAGGGCGGCGCATGTCACGCGGGTGACGCGGTTCGTGCCGAGGCCGCCTCTATGCTGCGCGCCGATGACGCATCGCCACCAGCACCCCGTCACCGTGGTCACCGACGGTGCCTGCTCGGGCAACGGCACCGACGATGCCCGCGGCGGATGGGCGGCCATCATCATCGCTCCGGATGGCACGGAGGTGGTGCTCACGGGCGCCGAGGCGCCGAGCACCAACAACCGCATGGAGCTCATGGCCGCGATCGAGGGCCTCGCGGCGGCCCCCGACGGCTCCACTGTCGACCTGGTGACCGACTCGTCGTATCTCGCCAAGGCGATCACCGACGACTGGCTGGGGTCATGGCAGAAGCGCGGATGGAAGACCGCCGGCAAGAAGCCCGTGGCCAACCGCGACCTCTGGGAGCGCCTGCTCGCGCAGCTCGCGCGGCATCAGGCGGTGCAGCCACGCCTCGTGCGCGGACACGCCGGACACGAGCTCAATGAGCGCGCGGATCGGCTCGCACAGGATGCCGCCGCCACCGCCGAGGCAACCACTCCCCCGATGGATGGCACCGCCTCGGAACAGATGGGCTTCGACATCAGCTGAGGCATGCGATTATTCCGTCGTCCGCACCCGCGGGCGAATGATTCGATCTCGAGGAGTTTCCGGGTGTCACGCAAGGGCTGGTTGATCGGCGGTGCGGTGGTCGTGGTGGTCGCCGTCGTCGTCGCACTCATCGTCATCAGCGTCTCGGGGGGCGACTCCTCGGGCGAGGCGGCCACTCCGGCCGAGACCCAGGGCGGCGCCAAGGTGGCCGCCCTCGTGAAGGGCCTCCCGCAGGCCGAGTTCGCGATCGGCAAGCCGAACGCCCCGGTGACCGTGCGCGAGTTCGTCGACGCCCAGTGCCCGGTGTGCAAGACGGCCAGCGAGAAGACCATCCCCGGCATCATCAAGGGCCCGGTCAAGGACGGCACCGCCCGACTCATCATCGAGCCGCTCACCTTCATCGGCTCCGACTCCTCGAGCGCCGCGCTGGCCATCGCCGCCGCGGCCCAGCAGGACAAGGGCTTCGCCTACACGGAGATCCTCTACGCCAACCAGGGGCAGGAGAACTCGGGCTGGGCCACCGACGAGGTGCTCACCGGCATCGCGAGCGCCACCCCCGGCCTCGACGTGGAGGCCTGGAAGACCGCCAGGAGCGGCGAGGCCGCGGCCAATGCCGTGTTCGCGTCGAGCGACCGCGGCCAGGCGTCCGGCGTGTCCGCCACCCCGACCTTCGTGGTGAAGGGCCCGGGCGGCACCAAGGTCATCACCGGGGCAGTTGACTCGTCCGAGGTCATCAACGCGATCGAGGCCGTCAGCTGACGCTGCTGCGGCTGCGGGTCGTCCACGGGTTCCTGGCCCTCCTCGGGCTGGGAATCACGGGGTACCTGTCGTGGACGGAGCTCACGGGGGGCCTGCCCAGCTGCGTAATCGGTGGTGGCTGCGCGACCGTGCAGAACTCCGAGTACGCGCAGATCGCGGGCGTATCCCTCTCGTACCTGGGGTTCATCACCTACGCCTTCATGCTCATCTCGGCGTTCCTGCCGGGGTTCGCGGGACGCCTGCTGGGCATCATCACGAGCGTCGGCGGCCTGCTCTTCTCGCTGTGGCTGCTCTACGCCGAGCTCTTCCTCATCAAGGCGATCTGCCCGTGGTGCGTGGCGAGCCTCGTGGTGATGGTGCTGGCGTTCATCGTGGCCGTGCTGCGCATCTGGAAGGCCGGCGACCTGCGCTCCGACGACGCGGCGCCTCCTGACCAGGCGGCACCGGCCGGCGCCACCGAGGGCTAGTCGCCACCCCTGCGCTGGATCGACCGGAGCAGGAACCACACGATCACGAGCACCACGGCCGCCACGCCGGCGATCACGAGCTGCCCCAGGGCGAGGCCGACGATGACGGCGATGAAGGCGAGTCCCGTGAGCACGAGCATGCCGATGGCCAGCTCGCGACTGGGCTTTCCCTGATCTGACACACCTGCACGCTATCTGCCCCGACGTCAGGGAGCGCGGCTAACCTGCCGCCCGTGTCGTCGCCCCGCCTCGCACGCATCGCCTCGGGTGCCCTCATCGCGGGGGGCGTGGCGCTCATGCTGGCCTCCGGTGGCTCGGCCGAGGGCTGGGTCAACTCCCTTCGCTGCACCGCGCAGGCCGATGCCCAGGCCATCGACGTGCAGCTGGCCGCGGCCGGCAGCCCCCTCGCCGGACAGGGGGCCACGTTCGTGCGCGAGGGCCTGGCGAACGACATCGACCCCCGGGTGCTGGTGGCGATCGCCGCGCAGGAGACCATGCTGATGACCTACGGGCCCGCGCAGCAGATCAACAACCCATTCGGCCTCGGGCCCGGCATCCAGTTCGACACCCCCGCAGAGGCCATCGCCATGGCCGCGAGCACCCTCAACCGCTACGCGGGCGACGGGCTCGTCACGCTCGCGCAGATCGGCGGGCGGTGGGCGCCCGTAGGCGCAAGCAACGACCCGCAGGGCCTCAACGGCGGCTGGCCGGCCGGCGTCAGCTCATTCTTCACCACCCTGGGCGGCGACCCGTACCGGCCAGTGCAGGCATCCGCGCAGGACCCGGCACCCACGTGCGCGCCCGCCGGCGCCACGGCCGCGCCTGCCGCCGGCTACGCGATGATGGAGCCCCAGGTGATCCCCGCGGTCACGCCCACCGACGGCCCGGGCGTGGTGGTGGTGTGGGGTGGCCAGGCACCGGTCGCGGGTGGATCCACCATGGCCGACGGCGCCGATCCACGCACCGGGCAGGCGGCGATCCTCGAGGGCTTCGCCTTCCCCGTCGCCGCCCCCAAGGGCTCGCCCATCACCTACCAGCCCGCCGGCGCGCGTCCGGTGGTCATCACCTCCGCCCCGGGCGCGGTGGTGGTGGCGCCGGTCTCCGGCACGCTGCGCATCGCCAAGGGCCGGGCCGCTGCAGCGGGCGTCGGGTTCTGGGTGGATGCCCCCGGTCGCGACCGGGTGGGGCTCGGGCCGCTGGCCTCGTACGACCCCGGCATCGTGGAGGGCGCGAAGGTGACCTCCGGCCAGCCGCTCGGCCGCGCGACCGGCTCGACGGCGATCCTCTGGCAGCGCGACGGCGTGCCGGTGGCCATCCAGCCGATGCTGGCCGCCACCCGGCCATCCGACTGACACGGGCCGCGGCCCGGTAACCTGCCCGCGCAACGCAGGTTCCCGAAGGAGTTGCAGTGAAGGCGATTCGCATGAGCGAGCCCGGCGGCCCGGAGGTGCTGGTGCTCGAGGACGTTCCCGACCTCCAGCCGGGCCCCGGCGAGGTGGTGGTCGACCTGAAGGCGGCCGCCCTCAACCGGCGCGACGTCTTCGTGCGCAAGGGCGTCGCCAAGGTGCCCCTTCCCCTCACCCCCGGCTCGGATGGCGCGGGAGTGGTGAGCGCCATCGGCGACGGCGTGAAGGGCGTCGCCGAGGGCGACGAGGTGATCATCCTGCCGTCGCTTGCCTGGGGCGACGACCAGCGCGCCCCGGGACCCCGCTTCCGCATCCTCGGCGGGCCCGACCAGGGCACCTACGCGCAGCAGATCGTCATCCCCGCGGAGAACGTCTACGCCCGACCGGGGCGCCTGTCCTGGCACGAGGCCGCGGCGCTTCCGCTGGCCGGCCTCACGG
>CAIYRJ010000200.1 GCA_903928615.1 uncultured Actinomycetes bacterium
CCAGCGCCAGCGTGGCCAGCACGGTGTCACCCGCGCCGGTGACGTCACTGACCTCACGGGCCGTCGCGGCCATCGCGCCTTCCACGGCGCCATGGGTCAGCCAGAGCCCACGTTCTCCGAGCGTCACCAGGACGCTCTGCACCTGCGCGGTCTCGATGATCGCGCGTGCTGCCCGCCGGGCATCGTCGTGCGACTGGATGCGGAAGCCGACGGCGGCTTCGGCCTCGAGGTGATTCGGGGTCAGGCACGAGGCGCCCGCATAGAAGCGCAGGTCGGGCACCTTCGGGTCGGCCAGCAGCGGCCGGGCACCCGCCTGTGCGTGTGCCACCAGTCGGCGCATGACCGCCTCACTCAGCACACCCTTGCGGTAGTCGGACGCCACCAGCACACCGGCTCCGGAGACGGCCTGATCGATGGCGGCGAGCACGGCGGATTCCGTATCTGCCGACAGCGGATGATCCGTTTCGTAGTCAATCCGCGCCACCTGCTGGTTGCGCGTCGTGACGACCCGGACCTTCGTCGTGGTGCGGCGGTCGGGCGCCGTCACCAGCCCGGCGACATCCAGGTGCCGCGCCTCGAGCGAGGCCCGCAGGACACGCCCGTCCTCGTCCGGCCCGACCACGCCGATGAGCCTGGCCGTGCCGCCGAGCGCCGCGATGTTGTGGGCGACGTTGGCCGCGCCGCCGAGCCGCACCTCGTCGTGATCGTGAAGCACCACCGGCACGGGCGCCTCGGGTGAGATGCGCGTGACCCGGCCCACGATGAAGCGATCGAGCATCACGTCGCCGACGACCAGCACGACCGCCGACGCGAACCGGTCGATGACGGCGCGGGCGCGTGCCGGAGGCAGGCTCGGCAGCCAGTGCGTGCTCATGCGCCGGCCTCGTCGCCGCGTGCCGCGGCAAATGGCAGCGTCATCAGCACCAGCAGGAGCATCAGGAACTCGGAGTCGCCGAAGTTGTACTCGAAGAAGCCCGCCACGAGCATGGCGGTAATGGCGCCGACACCAGTGGCCGCGAGGGTCCGTGTTTCGGGGGCCCGGCGCATCTTCCAGAGTTCGCGCAGCGACGTGGCAATGAATGCCAGCCAGAGGGCCAGCGCCGGCAGCCCCCGCTCGGCCGCAATCTGCATGGGCACGTTGTGCAGGTGCGGGTTGGTTGCCTGCACGGCGGTGGCCGTGCGGTACGTCGGATAGAGCGGGCCCACCATGTCGGGGCCCACGCCGGTGAGCGGATAGTCCCGGACCATGGCCAGGCCAGCCTCCAGCATGGCCACGCGATCGCGCGTGGTGGGATCGCTCATGTCCCCGATCGACTGCATGCGGCTGGTCAGCGCGTCGGGCGCCACCAGCAGCGAGATGGCGATGGTGACGGGAATGAGCGCGGTGAGCCGGAAGTCCTTCACGAGAAAGAGCACGGCTGCGCCGGCCGCGGCCCCGACCCACGCGCCTCGTGTCAGCGTGAGGGCCAGTGAGATCACCAGTGCGGGAAGCACGAAGGCCGACCACAGGCGGTCGCGTGTGCCGAACAGCAGGCGTGCGATGGTGGCGCAGATGACCAGCATCAGGGTGCCCGAGTAGGTCATCCAGTGCGACAGGGTGCCCTGCATGCGCCGCCCGAGGTTGTCGTAGTTGAGCACCCCGTACTGCACCACACCCACCAGAGCACTGGCCGCGCCGACCGAAATGATGAGGCTCAGCAGCAGGTCGGCCCGCCGGCCCCTGGCAAAGTCGTAGACGACCGGCACGATGAGAAACAGGAACAGCTGTTTGGTGTCGACGACGCTGACGGCGGGATTGGTGGAAAACCCGGCGGACACGAGCGTCGCCACACCGTAGGCTGCCAGCGGCCAGAGGAATGAAGGCGCCTCGAAGGTCCGGTGCTCGGCCCGCAGTCGCACGAGCCATGCGACCACGGCCAGGCCCAGCAGGATCTGCGCGGCGGCGATGGAGAACTGCATGGACGCCGCCAGCCCGGCGACGGCGCCG
>CAIYRJ010000201.1 GCA_903928615.1 uncultured Actinomycetes bacterium
AATCTCATCGCCATCCAGCGCGCGAGCTTCGACTGGTTCCTGAATGAGGGACTCCGGGAGACCGTCGACGACATCTCGCCAATCCAGGACTTCACCGGCACGCTCATGGTGGAGTTCGGCCCCTACACCATCGGGGGCTGGGAGCCCGGCATGCCGTTCGACGAGATCATGCCGAACAACCCCATCAAGGAGTGCCGCGAGAAGGACCTCACCTACGCGGCGCCGCTCACGATGGAGGTCTCCTTCGTCAACAAGGAGACCGGCGAGATCCGCCGCCAGAAGGTCTTCATGGGCGACCTCCCGCTCATGACCGAGTTCGGCACGTTCATCATCAACGGCACCGAGCGCGTCATCGTCACGCAGCTCGTGCGCTCGCCGGGCGCGTACCTGATGGAGCCCAAGGACCGCGAGAAGCAGGTCTTCATCGCGAACCTCATGCCGGCCCGTGGCTCCTGGGTGGAGCTCGAGATCGACAAGAAGGGCCTCGTCAACGTCCGCATCGACCGCAAGCGCAAGCTGCCGGTCACCACGCTGCTGTTCGCGCTGGGCTACACGCGCGACGACGTGCGCAACCTGTTCCCCCACCCGCTCGAGAAGAAGCGCGTGAACCCCTTCATCGAGGCCACCCTCGAGAAGGACGTCACCGAGGGAGCGGACGCGTCGGGCAACGCGAAGTCGCTCCAGGAGCTCGCGGCCATGGTCGCCGAGATGCAGGAGATGGCCAAGGACATCGACACGGTGCCGGGCGACGAGCGCCTGCGCATCGAGGGTGAGATCGAGCGGCTCGAGAAGCGCATCGACATGCGCGCGGGCGACCTGATGCAGAACGCCCTCATCGAGGTGTTCAAGAAGCAGCGCCCGGGCGAGCCGCCGACCGAGGTGAACTCGCTCAACCTGGTGCGCGGCCTGTTCTTCGACCCGAAGCGCTACGACCTCACCAAGGTCGGCCGGTACAAGCTCGACGCCCGCCTGGGCGCCGACGGCACCACCGACACCCGCACCCTGGCGAACCCGCGGTTCACCGGTTCGCGCACGGGCATGCGCGACGACCTCGTGGAGCTCATCCGCCGCCTCGTCGACCTGCCGATCCGCTACGGCATGGAGGAGGAGTCGAAGGACTTCGCCGCCGACGGCCAGATGCTGCCGCGCGACGAGATGGTGCACGAGCTCGACGAGTACGAGCACTTCGGCAACCGCCGCCTGCGCACCGTGGGCGAGCTCATCCAGGAGGCCTTCCGCATCGGCCTCTACCGGATGGAGCGCGTGGTTCGCGAGCGCATGAGCACCGAGGACCCCGACACCATCACGCCGCAGACCATCATCAACATCCGTCCGGTGGTCGCGGCGCTCAAGGAGTTCTTCGGCTCGTCGCAGCTGTCGCAGTTCATGGACCAGACCAACTCGCTGGCCGGCCTCACGCACCGCCGCCGCCTCTCGGCGCTGGGCGCGGGCGGGCTCACCCGCGAGCGCGCGCCAATCGAGGTGCGCGACGTGCACCCCACCCACTATGGGCGCATGTGCCCGATCGAGACCCCGGAGGGCCCGAACATCGGCCTGATCGGGTCGCTGTCGGCGCACGCGACGGTGAACGAGTTCGGGTTCATCCAGACCCCGTACCGCGTGGTGAAGGGCGGCAAGCTGCAGAAGGACGGCACCGGCGACTGGGAGATCGTCTGGCTCGACGCCACCCAGGAGGAGAACCGGATCATCGCCCAGGCGAGCGCCGAGGTCGACAAGAGCGGCAAGCTCCTCGAGGACGAGGTGCTCTGCCGGCGCAACGGCCAGCCCGTGCTGGTGGGCGCGAAGGACGTCGAGTACATGGACGTCTCGCCCGACCAGATCGTGTCGGTGGCCACCGCGCTCATCCCGTTCCTCGAGCACAACGACGCCAACCGCGCGCTCATGGGCGCCAACATGCAGCGCCAGGCCGTGCCGCTCGTGCGCGCCGAAGCCCCGTTCGTGGGCACCGGTGTTGAAGCGCGTGCTGCCCGTGACGGTGCCGACTTGGTGCTGGCCAAGGGCGACGGCGTGGTCGAAAGCGTCAGCGGCGATCACATCGTGGTGCGCTACGACGATCTGCCGAAG
>CAIYRJ010000202.1 GCA_903928615.1 uncultured Actinomycetes bacterium
CATCGGGGCCACGTGGTGCGCCTTGGCGGCGCCGCCCTTGTGCATGAGGCTCACGCGGAGCCCCGGGGGTCAGCATCGATGGGGAACGGCATGCGCACGGGGCGGATCCTCATTTCCGACCGGAGGGCGAAGTGAGGAGAACGGTACGTGGCGCATCGGCGTCGCGCGAGCGCGAACGGGCATGCGTTGCGCCCGGCGGGCCGGGAGCGCGGGCGGGCGAAGGGGAGCTCGGCGGCGCTAGGCGGCGTCGGCCCGGGCGTCGGCGGCGAGGCCGCCCACCCGGATGACGTCGCGCATCGAGAGGATCCCCACGAGCTCGGGCCCCTCGAACACCAGAACGTGGCGGATGCCGTGGCGCACCATCTGGTCGGCGGCGGTCTGCAGCGGCCACTCCGGCGCGGCGGTGATGAGGGAGCCGGTCATGTGATCGCCCACCACCTCGACGTCCATGTCCATGCCGGCGGCGAGCGCCTTGAGCAGGTCGCGCTCGGTGATGACGCAGGGGCCGGGCAGGTCGTGGTCCATCACGACGGCCGCACCGGTCTTGTGCTGCACCATCTTCTCGGACGCCTGGCGCAGCGTGTGCGTCGGTCCGACCATCGCATTCAGCGCGCTCATGGCGTCTCTCACCTGCTTCATGTGCCGATAGTGTCAATCTCGCGCTGCCGCGTCAACCGGCGCTTCCGGCGCGGGGCGCTACACTCCCGCGCTGTTCATGGGATGACCTTGGAGGGTTGATGCTCTACGGAAGCCGGCTGGATGACGCTCTCGAGCACGTCGACGGCAGCCGCTACGCGCTGGTGCACGCCGTGTCGAAGCGCGCGCGCCAGATCACGCTCTGGCTCACGGCCGACCCCGCGGAGCTGCGCTCCGAGGACGCCCCGCCGCCCGCTCCGGGTGAGCTGTCGTCCCGCGACCCCGTCGCCCTCGCCGAGGCCGAGATCCTCGCCGGCGAGGTGGCCGTGCACTGGAATCCCGACGGCAGCCCCGAGGAGCGCGAGCTCCCCGACACCACGGTGTTCGAGGCCGACCCGCTCCTCCTCGAGCTCGAGGACGACGAGGTCATGGAGGCCGAGGACGACGCCGCCGAGGGCGTTGCCACCACCCTGGTCGAGGCGCTCGAGGCCGTGGCCTCCGGCGAGGCCGACACGGTCGAGGAGACCGCTGACGCCAGCATCGTGGACGCCGAGACCGCCGATGCGGTGGAGGACGTCGACGACCTGCTCGACGGCGGCGGCGAGATCGATGCCGACGTCGAAGTCGACGTCCCCGAAGAGGACTGATCGGCCCGGCCCGATGACGGGCCGGTGACACCTCTCGGCGTCGCGGACCTCGCGCGGGGCCCCGATGAGGCCGCGCGCTCGCTTCCCGCATGGGATCGCGGCGACCGCGATGAGGCCGTGCGCGAGGCCGTGGGCCTGTCGAAGAAGCACCTGCACGACCGGGCGTATGCGGCCTGGGTGTTCGCCGGCGAGACCCCCGACGGCTGCCCCGCGTGGGTGCTGCCCATCTCGGCCCAGCAGGTGCGCGACATGGCGCCCCGCCGCGCAGCCGAGGTGCTGATGCGCTCGGTGCGCGCCGCGGTGGAGGCCGGGGCCATGCCCGAGGCCATGGGCGTGCTCGAGTGGAAGGGCCTCGCGGTGCTCACGGTGCCGGGCATCGACGAGGAGATCGCGGCGCTCGCCGTGCAGGAGGCGCACGCCGCCCCGGCGCAGGGCGTGCTCGCCGACCTGCCGGAGGACG
>CAIYRJ010000203.1 GCA_903928615.1 uncultured Actinomycetes bacterium
AAGGCCGGCGCGGTGATGTCCTCGATCAACACCGCCTACAAGGGCGACTTCCTGTCCTGGACCATCAACCTGGTCGAGGCCAAGAAGCTGTTCATCTCGGACATCTTCCTCGACCGCCTCGACTTCATCGCGAAGGAGCTCCCGATGCTGGAGCACGTGATCGTGATGAAGACGGGCGCGCAGGAGGGTCCCGACCCGTCGTTCAAGTGGGAGCCGCTCGACGCGCTGATGGAGGCGCCCGACAGCGAGCCCGACGGCGTGGAGTACTCGTGGGTGGACGACGCCCGCATCATGTTCACCTCGGGCACCACCGGTCGCTCGAAGGGCGTGATCAAGCAGAACGCCGCCGACTACTTCTCGGCGCGCGGCCTGCTGGAGGTCGTGTCCGCCACGGCCGGCCGCTCGCAGGAGGAGCTCGCCGATGACACGTTCTTCTCGTGCCTGCCGCTCTTCCACAGCAACGCGCAGGTGCTGTCCGGCTACCCGGCCCTGGTTGCCGGCGCCCGCATCGCCTATGTCGAGCGCTTCTCGTCGAGCCAGTTCTGGCAGCAGGTGATCGACGCCGAGGCCACGATCTTCAACTCGATCGGCGCGGTGTCGTACTTCATCTGGAACATCCCGCCGTCGGACCTCGACAAGGCGCACAAGGTGCACACCGTGTTCGCCGCGCCGACGCCGAAGGACATCTACTACGACTTCCAGGACCGCTTCGGGGTCAAGTTCATCGAGGGCTACGGTCTCACCGAGACCGGCATGGCCACCTACATGGACCCGACCCAGCCGCCGGTGCCGGGCTCGATCGGCAAGGCCAACCCGGGCTACGAGGTGTTCGTCGTGGAGCCGGGCACGGACCGTCCGCTTCCGGCCGACACCCCGGGCGAGATCGTCGTGGACATGAAGATCCCGAACATCGTGATGCGTGCCTACTACGGCATGCCCGAGAAGACGGCGGAGGACTTCAAGAACCTGAAGCTCCACACCGGCGACCTCGGCCGCATGGACGAGAACGGCTACATCTACTTCATGGACCGCGTGAAGGACTACATCCGCCGCCGCGGCGAGAACGTCTCGTCGATGGAGGTGGAGCGCCAGGTCTCGGAGCACCCCAACGTCAAGGAGGCCGCCGCCATCGGCGTGAAGGCCGGCGAGGGTGCGTCGTCGGAGGACGAGATCATGATCGTGTGCGTCGCCGAGGGTGACACGCCCGACATGGTGGAGCTCACCGAGTTCATGGCCGAGCGCATGCCGTACTTCATGGTTCCCCGCTACATCCGGTTCGTGGATGCCCTGCCGAAGACGCCCACCGAGCGCGTGCAGAAGAACAAGCTGCGCGACGAGGGCATCACGGCGGACACCTGGGACCGCGAGGAGGCCGGCGTGAAGGTGAAGCGCTAGCCCATGGCGGTACTCACCAGCTACGGGGCCTACGTACCCCAGTACCGGGCTCCGCTCGGTGAGATCCAGAAGTTCTACGGGCGACCGGGACGTCCCCGGTCGCGCGGGCTCGCCACCCCGGGCCTCGATGAGGACACCCTCACGATGGCATTCGAGGCGGCGCGCCAGGCACTGAAGGGCGAGAGGGGCCTGGGGGCGGTCATCACCACCACCCAGGCCCCGCCCTTCGAGCTGCGGAAGATGTCGCAGACCCTCAGCCGGGCCCTTCGCCTGGATGACGGGGCCGTGAACATCGACCTGGGCGCCAACGCCACGGGCCTGCTCGATGCCTTCCGCATCGCGCAGGGCCTCGACGTGGGCCCCACCCTCGTGGTGGCCACCGATCACCTGGTGAGCTACCGCGACCGCGTGGCCGACGTCCTGTCGGCCGGCGCGGCGACCGCCTTCGTGGTCGACCCGGGGAAGAAGGCGGAGGGCATCGCCACCCTTGGTCCCCAGTCGCGCGCCGCCGAGGAGGTCTTCGACGTGTGGATGCTCGGCCGCGAGCAGGAGCCCCGGTTCCGGCTCGAGGTGCTCTTCGACGCCTACGCCCGCGCCACCGGCGCCGCGGCCAAGGGCCTCGAGAAGATCACCGAGCGCCCCACGGGCAAGTACACGAGCATCTGCCCGAGCCAGCCGCACCCGCAGGTGCTGCGCGGGCTCGCGCGCCTCGGCGCGCAGCCGAAGCAGCTGGAGTCCACGCAGTTCGTGGGCGACATCGGCAACGTCGGATCGGCATCGGTGGGCCTGGCCCTGTGCCTCGGCCTCGACGCCTCGCGCAAGGGCAGCACGCTGATGGCCCTGGCCTACGGCGGCGGCGAGGCGGTGGCCCAGGAGATCGAGGTCACCAAGAAGCCGAAGTCCATCGGCACGCGTGAGATGATTGACGCCGGCGAGGAGATCGCCGTCGGCACGTACTATCGCTGGACCGAGGGGCGCCAGCAGCAGCCCCACTAGGCGAGGAGCGGAGGAAGTCATGAAGGTCGGCGTCCTGGGGATCGGCAAGACCCCTCACAAGATCCAGCACGACAAGTCGCTCAAGGACCTCGCCGTCGAGGCCGGCCGCAAGGCCATGAACGACGCCGGGGTGTCCCCGCAGGACATCCAGATGCTCTACGTGGGCAACGTCGGCTCGGTCGGCTTCAACTACGAGAACTCCACCGGCCTCATGGTGGCCCACCACCTGGGCGTGGTGCCGGCCGGGGCCGTGCGCGTGGAGGCCGCCTGCGGCACCGGCGCCTGGGCCCTCCACCTGGGCTGCGTGGCCATCGCCTCCGGCCTCTACGAAACCGTCATGGTGCTCGGCTGCGAGAAGATGAACGACCTCGCCACGGTCGAGGGCACCTCGATCATCGCCCAGGCCGCCGACAGCAAGGATTGGAGACATCGGCCCTCTGCCACCGCCGCGGAGAAAGCCAGGCGCTGGAGGTGCCGCCTTCGGCAC